>JAZNBQ010000001.1:0-5889 GCA_045587065.1 Acutalibacteraceae bacterium
AAGCACGTTTTTATCCCTATCAATAAGTATAACGCTTTTACCCATACTGCCGAGTGCTTTTGCAAGTGCAGTTCCGAATTTACCTGCACCTATTATTGCGAAATTATTCATATTAATCACCTATCCTACCAACATTTTTGCATCAAGATACTCTACAAGATTTTCTTCATTCTTAAGTTGACTTGCTATTGAACAACTCAGCGTCAATATACCAAGCCTTCCCATAAACATAAGCAAAATTAACAGTATCTTACCGATTGACGAAAGCGCAGTCGTAATTCCCATTGTTACGCCGACCGTGCCGAAAGCCGAAACACATTCAAACAGAATACACGATAACGGTGCATCTTCCGTATACGAAAGAAGTGCAACCGACAAAATGAGTATCAATATGCCGACCACCACAATGGTAAATGCCCTGTATATCGTGTTACGGTTTATTCTTCTGTTAAAAATAACAATTTCACTTCTACCCCTGAGTATATTCCTTACCGTCAGCATAACGATTGCAAACGTACCCGTCTTTATCCCGCCTGCTGTCGAGCCGGAGGAGCCGCCTATAAACATCAGCAGACATGACATAAGTACCGTAAGCCTGGTAATCGCCGAAAGGTCCACAGTATTGAAGCCGGCAGTCCTAAACGTAACCGACTGGAAAAACGAAGCTAATATTTTATCTCCCACCGTCATTTTTCCGATTGTTGCCGGATTATTCCATTCAAACAATGCAAATAGAAGTGCACCGCCTACAAGAAGTACAGCTGAAGTTATAAGTACCATTTTCGTATAAGGGGAAATCTTTTTATTTTTCTTGTGTTCAAGTAGTTCCATCCACACAAGGTATCCGAGACCGCCCATAGTAATGAGAGCCATTATGATAATATTCACATAAAGGTCGTCCGCATAGGAAGTCAGACTCGAAAAGTTTCCCATTATATCAAAGCCAGCATTACAAAAAGCTGATACTGCATGAAATACCGATGCATACACCGCTTTACCCACACTCATCTGCGTTACAAATCTGAAAAACAGAAGTAATGCGGCAACACCTTCGCACCCAAAAGTAACTTTGGCAACAAAACGAAGCATATGTTTGATATCGCTTATGTAATCAATGTTAAGCCCCTGCAGAACCGCCTCTCTATCGGAAAATTTATTACCTTTAAAAAGCAGAATTCGCAGAAAACCGGCAACCGTCATAAATCCCAGACCGCCTATCTGAATCATAAGTAATATAACTGTCTGTCCAAAGACCGACCATCCGGTACCCGTATCCCTGACAACAAGACCTGTTACGCAGGTGGCACTGGTTGCGGTAAAAAGGCCATCCAAAAACGATACCGATTTTCCGTCAGCAGAAGAAACAGGTAACATCAGCAACAATGCACCCACTAATATCACAGCAACAAAGCCTAATATAATCATACGACCCGGCGTTGATTTATTAACCACTCTTTGTTTTGCCATACACGCCTCCAAAATCTTACTATTATATATATTATAGGAAAAAACATTTTACTGTCAACAAATTTTATCAGAGAGATAAAAAAATAGGAATGGTATATCCTACCATTCCTATTGCTTTAATCAAATTAAAGGGCTGCCTTTGCCTTTGCAACGAGTTCAGCAAATGCTTTTTCGTCTGTAATAGCAATTTCAGCGAGAACCTTTCTGTTAAGTTCGATTTCAGCCTTCTTAAGACCGTTGATAAACTGTGAATAGTTTATACCGTTGTTCTTGCAAGCTGCTGAAATTCTTGTAATCCAGAGAGCTCTGAAATCTCTTTTCTTAAGCTTTCTGCTGACGTAAGCGTACTGACCTGACTTGGTAACAGCCTGCTTAGCCATCTTAAAGTTTTTGCTCTTAGCGCCAAAATATCCCTTGGCAAGCTTTAAAACCTTTTTTCTTCTTTTGCGAGTCATCATCGCACCTTTAACACGTGCCATATATCATTAACCTCCGTAAATTTCTAATCAATTAAAGATAAGGGATAAGCTTCTTAACATTTGCAACGTTTGTCTTGTCTGCATATGTTCCCTGACGAAGACCTCTTTTTCTCTTAGATGTCTTCTTGTTAAGAATGTGGCTCTTAAAAGCCTTTGCGCGCTTAATTTTGCCGTTCTTAGTAACGGAAAATCTTTTTTTAGCACCTGAATGTGTCTTGATCTTAGGCATTTTCATTCTCCTTTATTTAAAAATAATAATTTACTTTGCAGGTTTCGCTGCCATAAATAAGAACAGATTTCTACCCTCTTGCTTTGCCGACTTTTCGACAACGCCGAATTCCTCACAAGCTTCTGCGAAATTAGCAAGCATTTCTCTACCGTATTCCATATGCGCCATTTCTCTGCCGCGGAAACGAACGGAAACCTTTACCTTGTCGCCGCCCTTAAGGAATTTTTGGGCTGCTTTAACCTTGGTATTAAAGTCATTAGTATCGATATTAACGGACAGTCTGATCTCTTTAACGTCGACAACATGCTGATTCTTTCTGGCTTCTTTTTCCTTCTTAGCCTGTTCATAGACATACTTGCCGTAGTCAAGGACCTTACATACGGGAGGATTTGCCGTAGGCGCTATTTTTGCAAGGTCAAGATTTGCATCATATGCAATCTTTAGTGCTGCTTCTGCGGACATAACACCAAGCTGTTCTCCGTTTGCTCCGATAAGACGAACTTCTTTGTCTCTAATTTCCTCGTTAATTGAGAGTTCTTTTTTACTGATGACAGGACACCTCCATAAATTTCCTTAACAAAAAAGCGGGCAGAAAACTGCCCGCAACAATACCCAATTATGCTATACATATAGCGAGTATTGACCGTATAAGCTCAATTACCATACGGTGAGAAGGCAGAACCATCTACTTCTTTGTACTTTATTAGTATACCACGTTTTTTCCCCGTGTCAACTATTATTTTAAATATTCAAAGCGAAGATTGTATATATCAATAGTATCGCCCTCTTTTACGCCGAATTCCTCGAGTTTATCGTAAACACCCGTCGTTTTGAGGACCTTATTCATATAACTGATATCTTCATAATCAGACGGATCAATATGGTGCAGTTTTTCAAAAATCCAATCTGCACGTACATAGTATATGCCGCTTTCAAATTTAATATCAATATCTCTGCTTGTTCTCTTTTCTGCTACGATATCATCGATATTTATTTCTTCTTCATACACCTTAAGGGGCGGAAGTTCACCAAGCGACGAATATACGTATCTTACAACTTCATCAAGTCCCTGCTTTGATGCCGCTGATATTCTGAAATATTTATACCCTTTTTCCTGAATATATTTTTCAAATTCTGCTGCAACAGCTTCATCAAAAATTATATCCGATTTATTTCCGCACACAACCTGAGGCAATTTTGCAAGTTCAGGAGAAAAGCGTTCGAGTTCAAGATTTATCTTTTCAAAATCACTTATTGGCTCTCTGCCTTCACTACCGCTTATATCGACAACGTGAACAAGCATTCTGCATCTTTCAACGTGACGCAGAAACTCATGACCGAGACCTTCACCTTCACTTGCCCCTTCAATAAGACCGGGAATATCAGCCATAACGAAGGTTGCGCCGTCAAACGGTGCTACAACACCAAGTTGAGGTGTGAGCGTAGTAAAATGGTAATTTGCAATTTTGGGACGTGCGGCACTTACCATTGAAAGAAAAGTTGATTTCCCAACGTTCGGAAAACCTATAAGACCAACGTCAGCAAGAAGTTTAAGTTCGAGCACAACCATTCTCTCTCCGCCCTTTTCGCCGTTTTTGGCAAAACGGGGACACTGACGAGTCGGCGTTGCAAAATGGGTGTTTCCCCAACCGCCTTTACCGCCTTTTATCATTTTGAAGGGCTTACCGTCAGACATATCGTGTATAACTTTACCCGTTTCAAAATCTTTTATTACCGTGCCGACAGGTACTTTGATCTCAAGGTCCTTACCGCTTTTACCGAAGCACCTTGCGCCCTTGCCGTTTTCACCGCTTTCAGCAACGTATTTTTTCTTGTATTTGAAGTCAAGAAGCGTATTCATATGATTATCAACCACAAAAACAACGCTTCCGCCATTACCGCCGTCACCACCGTCGGGACCGCCGTTTGCAACGTACTTTTCTCTGTGAAATGCAACCGCACCGTTGCCACCGTCGCCCGCCTTGACAAAAATCTTCGCTACATCTATAAACATCGGTTATCTCCCTAAAAATAACGGGAAAGGCGCATACCTTTCCCGTAATAAGTCAATCTGAATTACTGTTCAACAGCATAAACGCTGACTTTCTTTCTGTCCTTGCCGACTCTTTCGAAAGCTACCTTTCCGTCGATAAGTGCAAAAAGTGAGTCATCAGAACCTCTGCCGACATTGTTGCCGGGATGTATTTTAGTACCTCTCTGCTTTACGAGAATGTTGCCGGCAAGTACAAACTGACCGTCAGCTCTCTTTACACCGAGTCTCTTTGATTCTGAATCTCTACCGTTCTTGGTAGAACCCATACCTTTTTTATGTGCAAAAAACTGTATGCTTATTCTTAACATAGTGTTACACCTCCGATTTTTTAATAGTCAGATACTCCGGATAACTCTCAGCTATTCCTTCTATCTGCAGTTCAAATGCTTTTATAAACATCCTGCAAAGTTCAGCTTTATCATCATTTTTAACTTCTACCGACAAAAGCGGTTTATCTGCATCAACCTCAATATCGCACTGCACACCGACTATCTCTGTGAGAGCGTTAGCCGTAAGTTCAGCTGCACTTGAGACTGCAGCACAGACTATATCCTGTCCCGCATCTGCATATCCACTGTGTCCGGTTACCGTAAAACCTTTATCCGAAATATTTACGAAAATCATCTTACTTTGAAATCTTTTCGATCTGTACCTTAGTATAAGGCTGTCTGTGACCCTGAGTTCTTCTGTAGTTCTTCTTAGCCTTGAACTTAACTACACGGATCTTCTTACCCTTACCGTTCTTGATTACCTTACCGGTAACAACAGCACCTTCTACCATAGGTGAACCAACTGTGAAATTATCACCGTCAGCAACTGCGAGGACGTTAGTGAACTTAACTTCAGCTTCAGCTTCAACCTCGAGCTTTTCGATGTAAATTACATCGCCTTCCTGTACTTTGTACTGCTTACCGCCTGTTACGATTATTGCGTACACACAAAGCACCTCTCTTTCTCATAATAAGACTCGCTACTGTCAGGCCGACACAACGGTCAGTTAACGCCTGCAATATGCGGCTTAAATAGTATAACAACTTTATTATGCGTTGTCAACATTTTTTTACATAACCGACTTCAATTTATTATATAGGAGAAAACGGCACAGTTTCCCATGCCGTTTTTAATCAAATTAAGCCTCAATTAACTTCTCAAGAGTTGCCATTTTAGCACACAGACAGAAAATATCCATCGCCTGTGAAAGCTCCTCTGTCGTCGGGAATGACGGTGCAAGCCTGATATTGCTGTCATCAGGGTCCTTACCGTACGGGAAAGTTGCACCTGCACCTGTGAGGACAATGCCTGCCTCTTTACAAAGAGCAACGATACGCTTTGCGCAGCCTTTATACGCGTTATAGCTAATAAAATAGCCGCCTTTGGGATCTATCCAGTTACCGCAACCCGTTCCGCCAAGCTGAGTTTCAAGTTTATCTATTACCATTCTGAACTTCGGGCGAAGCATATCGGCATGCTTTTTCATATGTTCAAGTATGCCCTCGGTATTCTTAAAGAAAGCAAGATGCCTTACCTGGTTAAGTTTATCGTACGATATCGTCTGGTAGAAAAGAAGCTTCTTTATATAATCTACGTTCGCCTTACTTGAAGCCACGACTGATACACCGCTTCCGGGGAACGTGACTTTTGACGTGGATACAAAAGTATAT
>JAZNBQ010000002.1:0-7799 GCA_045587065.1 Acutalibacteraceae bacterium
ATATGCTAACAGATAATCTTTTTGATTCTTTCGGATACGTACAAAGGGTCAAAGAAATAGCACCAAAAATATACGGTAAAAAACCACTTGCCCTAATTAATACATACGGATGTCAACAAAACGTTTCAGACAGTGAAAAAATCAAAGGTATGTTGATAGAAATGGGGTATGGCCTTACCGAAGATGAAACCGAAGCAGACTTTGTTCTTTTTAACACCTGCGCCGTGAGAGCCCACGCAGAAGATAGGGTGTTTGGCAATATCGGTGTAATGAAGCAGTTAAAGCTACAAAAGAAAAATATGATAGTTGCAGTTTGCGGCTGTATGGCGCAACAGCAGTCGGTGGCAGATAGGGTTAAGAAGAGTTACCCTTATGTAGATATGCTTTTTGGCACTCACGTTACACAAAGATTGCCAGAGTTTATTTATAAGCGTCTTACAGGCGGCGGCAGAATTTTTGAGATTTCAGACGATAATAACGAAATTATCGAAGGAATGCCCATTCACAGAGACGGCAAAATCCGCGGTTGGCTTCCCATTATGTACGGTTGCGATAATTTCTGCACATATTGTATCGTTCCTTATGTTAGAGGAAGAGAGCGTTCCAGGTCCAGCGAGGAAATAATAAAAGAGGCTAAAGAACTTATTAAGGCCGGCTACAAGGAAATTTTCCTTCTGGGGCAAAACGTAAACTCTTACGGCAAGGGCTTAGAAGAAGATATTAATTTTTCCAAGCTTCTTAAAAAGCTTAACGACCTTGATGGAGATTTCGTGATAAGATTTATGACCTCTCATCCTAAAGATTGCACAAAAGAGCTTATTGATACAGTAGCCCGGTGCAAAAAGGTGGAAAGACACCTTCATTTACCTTTCCAGTCAGGAAGCGACAGAATTCTTAAAATTATGAATCGCCGTTACGATAGTAAAGGTTATTTGGAACTTGTAAATTACGCAAAAGAAAAAATAGAAGGCGTTACCTTTACAAGTGATATCATAGTAGGCTTCCCGGGAGAAACCTATGAGGATTTTGAAAAAACCTTGGAACTTGTAAAAGAGGTGGAATTTGCTTCGCTTTTCACCTTCATTTATTCTCCAAGACAGGGTACGCCTGCGGCAACAATGCCTGACCCTGTTTCTCGTAAAGAAAAGGGAAAATGGTTTAGTGAACTTTTAAAGGTTCAGGAAGAAATATCAAAGAAAAACAATGAAAATCTGGTAGGACAAACCTTCAGGGTTCTTTGCGATACTGTGGAGGGAGACGGCTTACTGACAGGAAAAACCTCTTCAAATATCGAAATTGAATTTGAAGGCAGAGAAGACCTGTTGGGCAAATTTGTTGACGTAAAAATCACAAGCTTTACAAACGTTTTAAAAGGAGAAATTATATAAAATGGATATTATCGAACTCACAAGAAAACTTGGCGCTGCAATCCAAGAGGAAGAGGCATATAAAAACTTCGTAGCAATAAGAGAAAAAAATGATAAAAACGAAGAACTTAGAAAACAAATAGGAGAGTTTAATCTTCTTAAAATGCAGCTTGATACAGAACTTGAAAAGGAAGAGAAGAACGACGAAAAAATCCGCGAAGCAAACGAAAGAGTTCTTGAACTTTACAATATCATTATGTCAGGCGAGGCAATGCAGGAATATAACAAGGCTTATTCAGAGTATAAAGCACTTACCGACAAAATAATGAACATTCTTCTTATGTGTCAAAACGGAGAAGACCCGGAAACCTGTGAGCCTACAAATTGCACAGGCAGTTGTTCAACCTGTTCAGGTTGTCACTAATAAAATAAAATTTTCATGAAAGGGGAGAGAAAACATGGCCAAAAACAAAGATGGACTATCACCAATGATGGGTCAGTATATGGAGATAAAAGAGAAATATCAGGACAGTATACTTTTCTACCGACTTGGTGACTTTTACGAAATGTTTTTTGGCGATGCCGAGGTTGCATCTGAAGAACTTGATTTAACTCTTACAGGCAGAGACTGTGGGCAAGAGCAACGTGCTCCTATGTGTGGGGTTCCCTTTCATAGTTGTGAGTCTTATATTGCAAGACTAATACAAAAAGGCTATAAGGTTGCTATCTGCGACCAATTGGAAGACCCTGCTTTAGCTAAAGGAATAGTAAAAAGAGGAGTTACGCGTGTTATTACTCCGGGCACTATAGTGGAAGACAGTATGTTAAATGATGACCGCAACAACTATCTTGCAACAGTAGCCTTTGCAAAAGAGGGTGCGGCAGTTTGCTTTGCCGACGTTTCTACAGGAAAATCTTACGTTACAGAGATTAAGGGCAACGACCTGGAGCAAAAACTTATTAACGAGTTTGGCAGATTTTCTCCTGCCGAGTGCGTTACCACAAAAGATGTGGAAATGCATCCAACCTTTGTGGAATTTTTAAATAATAACACCGAGTGTGTGATAACACAAAAACCTAAAACCGTTTTTGAACTTGCAGAGTGTGAGGAGCTTATAAAGAAACACTTTAAGGTAGTAAGTCCTGAAAATCTAGGAATAGAATCCGAAAGCCTGGGTGTTTTGGCATTAGGAGCAACCCTTTCTTACCTCTATGAAACAGGTGTTGAGCATACCGTTACTATAAACGAGGTTGAATATTATTCTCTTAAAGATTTTATGTACCTTGATTATTCTGCGGTACGTAATTTGGAGATTTGCCAGACTATGCGAACCAAAAGCAAAAAAGGTTCTCTCCTTTGGGTTTTGGAAAAAACCAAAACCGCCATGGGCAGAAGAATGCTCAGAAGCTTTATAGAGCAGCCCCTTATCAGTCTTTTGGAAATAGATAAAAGACAAAACGCTGTGGAAGAATTGGTTTCAAATACTGTTATGCGAGGAGAAACCAGAGAGTATTTAGTTGGCATTCGCGATATGGAAAGACTTCTTTCCAAAATCGTTTACGGCTCTGCCACTGCCAGAGATTTGCTTACAGTTGCCGAAACCTGTGGCAAACTTCCCATTCTGAAAGAGGCTCTTTCTTTTGGAAATTCACGACTTATAAAAGATATTCATAACAGTCTCGATACCCTTGAGGACATTTATGCCTTAATAACCTATGCAATAAGCGAGGATGCGCCCAACACAGTGCGCGAGGGCGGAATGTTCAAAAAAGGTTATAATGAGGAACTTGACAGTCTTATAGATATTATCGAAAAAGGCACAAGCTTTGTATTAGAGATTGAGCAAAGAGAACGAGAACGAACAGGAATTAAAAATCTAAAGGTTAGATATAACCGAGTTTTCGGTTATTATATTGAGGTTTCCAATTCTTTTCTTAATATGGTGCCTGAAGATTATATTAGAAAACAGACCCTTACAAACGGAGAAAGATTTTTTACCGAAGAGCTTAAATCCTTTGAGGGTAAATTACTTGGTGCTAAGGAAAGACGTGAGCGCTTAGAATTTGAACTATTTGAAGAACTGAGACTAAAGGTTGCGGAAAACCTGAAAAGGTTCCAAAAAACTTCAGAAGCAATAGCTTTAATTGACGTTTTTTCTTCTCTGGCAGAGGTTGCGGTTAATAATAATTACGTGAGGCCGCAGCTTAACAGCGAGGGAATTATAAGAATCGAAGAGGGAAGACACCCTGTAGTAGAACAAATTTCAAAAATACCCTTTGTTGCAAACGATACATACTTAGACCTTAAAGATGACCGCTGCGCAGTTATAACAGGTCCTAATATGGCAGGTAAATCTACATATATGAGACAGGTTGCATTAATCACTTTGCTTGCTCAAATCGGCTCGTTTGTACCTGCTACTTCGGCAAATATCAGTATCGTAGATGCCATTTTTACCAGGGTTGGTGCGTCAGATGACTTAGCGTCAGGACAGTCTACCTTTATGGTGGAAATGAGTGAGGTTGCAACAATTATTAAAAATGCTACCAAAAACAGTTTGCTAATTCTAGATGAAATCGGAAGAGGAACTTCCACCTTCGATGGTATGTCTATTGCAAGAGCAGTCCTTGAACACGTGGCCGACAAAAAGAAACTTGGCGCCAAGGCTCTTTTCGCGACCCATTATCACGAGCTTACAGAAATGGAGCAAGAGATAAAGGGAATAAAGAATTATAATATTGCCGTAAAAAAACGTGGAGACGATATTATCTTCCTTCGCCGAATTGTAAGAGGCGGTGCCGATGACAGTTACGGTATAGAGGTTGCAAAACTTGCAGGAATTCCTAATTCTGTTATACAAAGAGCAAAGGAAATCCTAAAGAAAACCATAGAAGAAGGAGTTACCATTACCCAGAGGGTAGAGTCCAATGAACTTCAGATGCCTATGGGTTACAGTATTTCTGCAGAAATTGCAGAAGAGCTTAAAAACATTGACGTTAATACCCTTACACCAATTGAGTGTATGAGCGTATTAGCAGAGCTTTCGAAAAAAGCTAAAGAATATTAAATAAAAAGGAGGTCGGAAAAATGTCTGATATTATTGTGCTTTCAAAACAGATGGCAGAGCTTATTGCCGCAGGCGAGGTTGTGGAAAGACCTGCATCGGTAATAAAAGAACTAATTGAAAACTCAATAGACGCAAAAGCAGATAAAATCACTGTGGAAATTCAGCATGGTGGCAGTATTTATATGCGTATAACAGACAATGGCAGCGGTATTAAAAACGCAGACGTTAAAAAAGCCTTTTTGCGTCACGCTACAAGTAAGATTAAAACAGAGTCCGACCTCTACAGTATAGCTACCTTGGGTTTCAGAGGAGAAGCACTGGCTTCCATCAGTGCCGTTGCAAAGGTTGAAATTATAACCAAAACAAAGGAAGAAAATATCGGCACACGCTATGTAATTGAAGGCGGAGAGGAGAAACTTTTTGAAGAAACAGGTTGTCCGGATGGCACCACTATAATAGTCAGGGAACTCTTTTATAACACCCCTGCAAGAATGAAGTTTCTCAGAAAGGATGCTTCGGAGTCTTCGGCAGTAGGGAGCATTATCGATGCTATCGCCCTTTCTCATCCGGAGATTTCCATAAAATTCATAAAAGATGGAAAACTAACCTTGAGCACCCAGGGAGACAGTAGCTTAAAATCTGTTATTTATACAGTATTAGGCAGAGAGTTTGCTTCGTCTCTGATTCCCGTAAATACCGAAACAAACGGCATAAAGGTAAGCGGCATGCTTTGTAAACCCATTTACTGCAAAGCAACACGAAGCGGACAGTACTTTTTCCTTAACAAAAGGCTTATAAGGTCAGGCGCCGCATCAAAAGCGCTTGACGAGGCATATAAAAATGCGATTATGGTGGGTAAATTCCCTGCAGGAGTGCTTAATATCGAGATTCCTTTTGACAGGGTAGACGTAAACGTTCATCCTGCCAAAACAGAGGTTAGGTTTTCAGATGAAAGAGCAGTTTTTGAAGCGGTATATTATGCTGCAAAAAACGCTTTAAATCAAGGTGACACAAGACCTGAATTAAAACTTAACAACAATATACCCAAATCTACACCAAAGCCCTTTGAAAGAATGACCACCAAGGAATTTAAAAGGGAATTTGTAAAAAATGATGCACCTACTCTGGCAGAACAGGTATATATGAATCCTGAACCTGTAAAAAACAGATTTGCCGACTATGGAAAACCTATTATAAAATCAGAAAACACTTATATTTCACAGGGAGAGCAAACCACAATTGAAGCAGAAATTAAAACTGCAGAAAAAATTCCTGCTGCCGATGTAAGTGCAAAGATAGAAGAAATAGTAGATTTATCCATTACTGAAAAGAAGGCAGAAGAAGACAAGGTTATTTTTATAGGCGAAGCCTTTAAGACCTACATAATTGCCCAACAGGGAGAAAGCATTTATTTAATAGATAAACACGCCGCCCACGAAAGAATTCTTTTTGAAAAGCTTAAAAAGGAACAGACGCCTGATACACAAAAGCTTTTATCGGCAGTGGCAGTTTCCCTTTCAAGAAGCGAAAAAGAAGCTTTGCTTGACAATATTAATTTGCTTGAAAAAGCAGGTTTTGAGGTAGAGGAGTTTGGCGGAAATTCCGTTCTTGTAAGGGCAATACCATCGGCGCTCAGTGATAAAGACGTTGACCTTGTAGTGGGTGAAATGGCAGCAAATCTTTTAAGCACAGGTAAAGCAGAAAACGAAATGCTTTCAGACTTGTATCATTCGGTTGCTTGCAGAGCCGCCGTGAAAGCTGGAAACGTCCAGGGAACTGTAGAATTGCAAAAACTTGCCACAGAGGTTCTCTTAAACAACGATATAAAATACTGTCCTCACGGCAGACCGGTTGCTTTTGAAATTAAACTTTCCCAACTTGAAAAACAATTTGGCAGAAAACAATAACAGGAGATATTTTGATGAAAATACCCCTTATAGCAACAGTAGGGCCTACTGCATCGGGAAAAACTTCTCTGTCTATTGACCTTGCTCTGGAATTAAATGGTGAAATCGTTTCTTGCGACTCTATGCAGATTTATAAAGGTATGCATATTGCCTCTGCCGCACCTGATGCAGAGGAAAAAAAGGGCATACCCCACCATCTTATAGAATTTTTGGAGCCTACAGAAACCTTTTCAGTTGCAGATTACGTGCAGTTAGGGCACCAAAAGATAAATGAGGTAATAAGCAGAGGTAAACAACCTATTTTAGTGGGCGGCACAGGACTTTATTTTAACAGTCTTGTAGATAACCTGTCCTTTGTAGAAGAAAAGGTAGACGAAGAATTAAGACTTTCTTTGGAAGCCGAGTTTGATAAAATCGGCGGAGAAGAGATGCTTAAAAAATTGGAGGAGTTTGATAGCGATATTGCTAAAACCCTTCATCCCAACAATAAAAAACGCATTATCAGAGCTTTTGAAATTTATAAAACTACCGGTAAAACTATGTCTCAGCAACAAAAAGAATCAAGAAGCGTACCTTCGCCCTATAAACCGTATTTTATAGGACTTGCCTTTAAAGACAGACAGCTTTTATATGACAGAATAGAAAAGCGTGTGGATATAATGCTTCAAAAGGGCATTTTAGAAGAGGCAAGAAAGGCCTACAATATGGGCGGCAACAAAACCGCCGTTCAGGCTATAGGACATAAGGAGTTTTTTGAGCTTTTTGAGGGAAAAGAATCTTTAGAGGAAGCGGTTTTAAAACTAAAAACCGAAACCAGACATTACGCTAAAAGACAACTGACTTGGTTTAATAAAGACGAAAGAATAAATTGGATTTATCTTGACGAGACAGAAAATCCAAAAGAAGAAGCAATTAAAATACTTGAGAGGAGCGGATATTTTGAAAAATAGAATAATCAGAATAGTTGTTTTTTCAATAATTGCTATTTTTCTATCATTCCAAATATATTCCGCTACAGTTTCATCTATTTCTACCGAGTCGGCAATACCTTACGACTATACCGAGGGAATAGACACCACAGGTATTATTATTCGAGATGAGACTCTTGTAAAATCCAACTCTGAAGGAACTTTGCATTTTGCAGTGTCGGACGGAGAAAAAATTGCCAAGGGCGGTACAATAGCCTATATTTACGACGGAGACTTGGCCTCTGCCAATGCTACTAAAATAGCAGAGCTTGAAAGCCAACTCAAAAAAATAGAGGAAATCGAAGGGTACAATAATATATCTGCTGTTGACCTTAGTACAGTTAATGCTAAAATCAGTAACTATTTTAATGACTTTGTATATAATACGTCACTTGGTAAATTTGATGAAATTTCTGATTCGGCATCAGGTCTTCTCACAATGATGACAAGAAAAAAGGTTGCCACAGGGGAGCAAACCGATTTCTCATC
>JAZNBQ010000003.1:0-1822 GCA_045587065.1 Acutalibacteraceae bacterium
AAGAAGTTTCATTTGCGCACCTGTTTCACGGCACAGCATATCTGCTATTTTTTTGGAAGAAAACTCTGTGTAAAAAACGGTATTTATATTATTTTCCTTAATATATTCTATAAGGCTAACAAGGGTATTTATGTCGGGCTCAGTTTCCTCTGAACATCCGGGAAATGCCGCCTTATAATTTATACCGTATTCATTTGTTAAATACAGAAAAGGAAATCTATCGCCAAAAATCAGTGTATCTTTCTCTTTGTTTTGACTTATTGACTTAAACTCGTTATCTAAATTTATTAGTTCTGCTTTGTAATTTTCAAAATTTTCGGTGTAGTACTCTTTTCCCTGAGGGTCTACAGAACACAAGGTATTATATATTGTTTCGCACATATTAATTGCGTTTGTGGGGGAAGTCCAAATATGTTCGTCGTGTTCGTGAGAATGGTTATGCTCTTCACTGTGGTGATGATGTTCTTCTCCGCTTCCTGCCTCCAAAAGAGTAACACAGTCAATTAGTTTTACATTTTTTCTATTGGTATTTTCCGAACTTGTGATAAGTCTTTCCGCCCAGCTTTCGCTTTCTCCGCCTATATATAGAAATATATCGCTTTCTTCGCTTAATATCATATCTTCAGGGGTGGGCTCAAAACTGTGGCTCTCACTTCCGGGACGGATAAGCATAGTAACCTCTGCTCTGTCCCCTGCTATAATTCTTGCAAAATCGTAAGGGGGAAAAACCGTTGCAACTATTTTAATTTTGCCACTGGCTGTTTCTGTTTTTTTACAACCTGAAAAACAAAGAATAACCATTAAAACACTTATTATTATACATAAAAATCTTTTCATTTTTTCACCCATTATATTTACTATTTTTATTTTACCCTAAAACCGCGTTTTGTCAACAACAAAACCTTGACAGCCACCATTATAATACATTATTATATTATAGTATGTTTTAGTGAAAAATGGTGAATTTTGAATGGAAATAAGAAAAGAAAATAAAATGGGTGTTATGCCGGTAGGACGGCTTCTTGCAAGTATGGCAATTCCTATGATGATATCAATGCTGGTACAAGCCCTATACAACGTTGTTGACAGTATATTTGTTGCCCGCCTTGGCACAGAGGCCCTTACTGCAGTCTCTCTTGCCTTTCCTTTACAAAGCCTTATGATAGCCGTTGGCGCAGGTACATCGGTAGGTATCAACGCTCTGCTTTCACGTTCCCTTGGAGAAAAGAATTTTAAAGCCGCAAATACCGCCGCTAACACAGGAATTTTTCTTTCCCTTTGCAGTGCAGTTTTATTTGCTCTTATAGGTATATTCTTTTCACGCCCCTTCTTTTTGCTTCAGGATTTATCATCCGGTGCTTCGGAATACAATGTGGCAACGGTAATTGAATACGGTGTAAAATATTCTACCATCTGTTTAGGATTTTCTATAGGTATTTTCAGCCAATTCTGTTTTGAACGTCTTTTACAGTCTACCGGAAAAACCACCCTTGCTATGTGGACTCAGCTTATAGGTGCCGCTATAAATATAGTATTTGACCCAATACTAATTTTCGGTTTAGGCCCTATTCCTGCCCTAGGTGTTGCCGGTGCTGCTTACGCTACCGTTTTAGGTCAGATAATTGCGGCTGTTGTTGCCGTCATTTTAAACATTACCAAAAACAAAGAGATTACCATTAGCATAAAGGGTATTCTTCATCCTGAATTTAAAACAGTTAAAACCATTTACAAGGTAGGTTTTCCATCCATTGTTATGCAGTCTATCGGCTCGGTTATGACCTTTTTGCTTAACATAATTTTGGCAAATCTTTCTCTTGTTGCA
>JAZNBQ010000004.1:0-6521 GCA_045587065.1 Acutalibacteraceae bacterium
ATTGCAGGCACTGGGAGAGCTGGCAGACAAATACCGGGCGGAGCTTTCCGGGCTTCGGGCGGAGGCCAGGGATGTAGGCTGCCGTATCACCTTCCAGGCGGAGTTTGCCCGGGGCAAGAAGTGGCCACGGAAGTTCTTTGAGGGCCTTGCCAAGGAATCTTCCATCCGGGTGGTTGCCATTGTGGATGAAGCCGCTGTGGTGTGAACGGATACATAGAAAACAAAATCACAAAGTCATCCTGCGCCCGGCGTGGGATGACTTTTTATCGCTGCTGGGAATTGCGGTATTCCATGGGGGTCAGCCCGGTGAGCCCCTTGAACTGGCGGCAGAAATGGGTCACATTTCGGTAGCCAAGCTGCTCAGCCAGATGGGTGACGGTTTCGTCGGAGTTGCAGAGGCGGGTTCGGGCTGTATCGATCCGGGCACGGATCAAATCGTCTACCGGGGAGATGCCAAAAGCGGCCCGATACAGATGTTTTCCTTAACTGTTTCTAAAACAAAGTAAAGTATCAAAAGACCTGTACCTATTACTACTGCGCAGTCTGCTACGTTAAACACCGGAAAGTCCGGCATAAACTGAAAATGCAGAAAATCCACTACCCTGCCGCCTCTAAAAATTCTGTCAATCATATTTCCAAGGCCACCTGAAAGAACAAGGCAGATTGACCAAAACAAAACCTTATCACTGGTACCGAATTTAACAAGTACTGTTATAAAGGCGATTATTATAATTGAGGTTACTGTAAGCAGAATCCACTGTTGACCGCTTAAAAAGCCCCATGCACCGCCCTCGTTATAAATATACACAAGGTCAATAAGGCCTTTTAAAAAAGGCCTTGATTCACCTAATGTCATATTGACTGTAACTATATATTTTGTTAATTGGTCTGCCGCGAGAAACAGCGCCGAAACAATTGCCGCAATAATAAAGGACAAAATCCTTCCTCCTAAAAATTATTCTGCAAAGTCGATGGTTTTAACAACCTCAGCACAACGGCTGCAGATTAACGGATGGTCTGGGTCGGTACCGATTGTACCAAAGCTCCAACAACGAGCACATTTTTCACCCTGTGCATGAGTTGCTGTAATGCTCATACCCTCTACGTCTCCCTTGAACTCGCCGTCGTTACCCTTAACAAGCTCAAACTCGGAAACCATAAATACGGTTTTAAGCATATCTTCAACAGATTTTGCAAAGTCGTAAACCTCGCCGTCTGCGTAAAGGGTAACCTTTGCATCAAGTGATGCGCCGATAACCTTATTGGTACGAGCAATCTCTAATGCTTTTTTAACGTCCTCACGCATTTCGTGAATCTTTTCCCAACGAGCCATAAACTCGTCATCATAAGTTTCTTCTGCGTCAGGTATTGCATTATAAACTACGTGTCTTGGGTCAACGTCCTTTGTATGAGGCATAAACTGCCAAATTTCGTCAGAAGTAAATGCAAGTATAGGTGAAACTATACGGGTAAGAGCGTCAAGCACCTTATACATAGTAGTTTGTGCGGCTCTTCTTGTTTCACTCTCTTTTCCTTCTACGTAGAGTCTGTCTTTTAAAACATCAAGATAGAAGTTTGACATATCTATTACACAGAAATTGTGAATTGCGTGGAAAATAATATGATATTCAAAATTCTCGTAAGCCTCTCTACAGGTTTTGATAACAGAATTCAGTCTCATTAATGCCCAATGGTCAATTTCTTCAAGCAGAGAGTCTGCTACCATATCTGTATCAGGATTAAAGTCGGAAATATTACCAAGAATAAATCTTGCTGTATTGCGGATTTTTCTGTAAATCTCTGAAAGCTGCTTTAAAATGTCCTGAGACACGCGGATGTCTGCGTGGTAGTCGGAAGAAGCAACCCAAAGTCTTAAAATGTCTGCGCCATACTGCTTAACGATATCGTCAGGGATTATTACGTTACCGATGGATTTAGACATTTTCTTGCCCTCTCCGTCAACAACCCAACCATGTGTTACAACGGTCTTATATGGTGCTACGCCATCAGTTGCAACTGAGGTTAAGAGTGATGACTGGAACCATCCTCTGTACTGGTCTGCACCCTCAAGATAAAGGTCTGCAGGACTTCTCAAATAATCTCTGTTCAGAACAGCGGCGTGAGATACGCCAGAGTCGAACCAAACGTCCATAATATCGGTTTCTTTTTTGAATGAGGTGCCACCGCAAGAGCATTTTGCATTTTCAGGCATAAGCTCGGCTGCAGTTAATTCGTGCCAAGCATCTGCGCCCTTTTCACTGAAAATTTTAGCAACCTTTGCGATAGATTCCTGTGTAATATATTCCTTGCCGCAATCCTCGCAATAGAAAATAGGGATTGGAACACCCCATGTACGCTGACGAGAAATACACCAGTCACTACGGTCTTTTACCATTCCGGCGATTCTTCCCTCGCCCCACTCTGGAACCCATTTTACCTTGCCTATTTCTTCTATTGCTTTATCTGCGAAATCAGAAATAGAGCAGAACCATTGTTCAGTGGCTCTGAAAAGAATTGGGTTTTTACATCTCCAACAATGTGGGTATTGGTGAATAATCTTTTTAAGTGCAAAGAGGTAACCATTTTCATCAAGCCAAACAGCAATTTTCTTGTTAGCCTCTTCAGTAGGAAGACCTGCGAACATTCCTGCTTCTTCGGTTAAGATGCCCTTATTGTCAACAGGTACAACCATACCGATTTCTTTATATCTGCGGCAAACTTCAAAGTCATCAACACCATGTCCGGGCGCTGTATGAACGCAACCTGTACCGCTTTCAAGTGTTACGTGGTCTCCAATGATGATTAGAGAATCTCTATCAATAAAAGGATGCTTACAAACGGCATACTCAAGCTCTCTACCCTTAATGGTGCCAATTACCTCATAGTCGGTAATTTCGGCAGCTGCAAGAGCAGATTCGTAAAGTTCGTTTGCCATTACATAATATTCTTCCCCTGATTTAATAAGGGCATAGTCATAATCGGGTCCGAGACAAATTGCAAGGTTTGCAGGTAATGTCCAGGTAGTTGTGGTCCAAATTACAAAATAGGTTTTATCAAGATTTGCGCCCATTGCGGAAAGCAAACCTTTATCTTCTTTAACAGGGAATTTAACGTAAATGGAATAGCAAGGGTCTTCTGCGTACTCGATTTCTGCCTCTGCAAGAGCAGTTTGACAGTCGGCACACCAATATACAGGCTTTAAGCCTTTATAAATGTATCCTTTGTTTGCCATTGCGCCGAAAACTTCAATTTGTTTTGCAACGTACTGGTTCTTAAGGGTAAGATATGGATTATCCCACTCGCCTAAAACGCCAAGACGTTCAAACTGTTTTCTTTGGTCCTCTGCAAAGCCAATAGCAAAATCCTTACACATTTTGCGAAGCTCTAAAGCAGAAATTCTCTCACTTGACTTCATTCCTGCTGCTTTTCTTGCCTTAAGTTCGGTAGGAAGACCGTGAGTATCGTAGCCTGGCACATAAGGAGCTTTAAATCCTGTCATATTCTTATATCTTACAACAAAATCCTTAAGTGATTTATTAAGGGCAGTACCTAAGTGAATAATTCCGTTAGCATAAGGAGGGCCATCGTGAAGAATATAAAGGGGTTTGCCCTCATTCTGCTCCATAAGCGTACCGTAAACATCTTCCTTTTGCCAATTTTCCAATGCTTCTGGCTCTCTTGTAGGAAGTCCTGCTCTCATTGGGAATTCAGTCACAGGTAAATTTAAAGTTTTATTATAATCTTGCTGTTCCATTAGTATATCTCCTAAAATATTAAATGATTATTTTCTTTTTGAGAAAAAGCCTTTAGAAAATGAAGGTTTGTCGTCATCGTAATCGTCTAAATCTTCGTCCTCTTCTTCGTCCTCTTCTTCAAACTCTATAGTATTAACTACAAAGCCGGAAGCAAGTTCTGTTTTAATCTCTTCAACGTCTACAACAGCCTCTTCTGCAGGAGCCTCGTTTTCTTCCTCAACTGCTATAGGAGTTTCCTCTTCGATAACAACCTCTTCTTCCGCCTCTTTTACAGGCTCAGGCATACTTACGAATCTTTCAAGCTTAGGTTCGCTATTTATAATCTCTTCTATAGAAATAGCGGCATTTTCAGGATTAACAGGAACCTCTTCAGGTAAAGCAGAAAGTGATTCTAAATGCTCTTTATATGCATTTTTAATAACCTTTTTAAAGTCTGCAATTTCTGCCTTGAGGCTATCGAAAAGTATCTGCTCTCTTGCTACTGAATCCTTAGCAGCTAATATCATACCCTCTGATTTACGTGCTGCGGCCGCAAGGATTTCATCAACCTCTGCTTGAGCAGCAAGTTTTTGTTTTGTTATTTCTGCATCAATTTCCTCTAAAGCCTTTTTGGTACGAATCTTAATTTGTTCTGCCTCGCTGTTTGCAGTAGATGTAACTCTTTCTGCTTCGGCTTTTGCATCGGCTACGATAGAATCTGCAAGTTTTTGTGCACTGATAAGCACGGTATTAATGCTGTCTGCATCAGTTTTTGTCTCGTTAATCTTATTGTTTAAAGCTTCTATTCTGCTTTCATAGGATTTAATAAGAGTATCAAACTGAGCGTAATCTTCTACTATTTTATCTAAAAGCTCGTCAACCTCATCACGATTATAACCGTTTTTCGCCTTGGAAAATTCAAACTCTTCAATTTCTTTTACTCTTAACATATTAGCCTCCTAAAATTACACATTTTTTACTCGTTAAATAAAGTAGTTTTCTTCACCAAAGTCATCAAGCAATAGTTCGCCTGATATATCGGTTGTATTAGGTACTATGATAAAGGTATTGTTTGCTACCTTTTTAAGTTTGCAAGAAAGAGCATAAGCAGAACCGCTTAAAAAGTCTACTACTCTTCTGGATGTTTCTCTGTCAGTTGTCTCAAGGTTTAATACCACTGTCTTGCCTTGTTTTAAATGGTCAGCGATAGGTGCCACGTCGTTAAACACGTCAGGCTTGCAAAGAACAACCCTCATTCCTGCAGGAGAAGCTTCCACCTTAGGCTTACGGTCAAAAGAGTATCTGCGAATAGCAGGTTCTCTTTTTACTTCAGCTTCGGTGTTATAGGAATATTCTTGCTCATTTTCTTCTACCATTTCTTCAGTCTCAAACTCATCGTCGTCAACGTTTAAAATTCCTCTGAAATAATCTTTGAATCCCATTTTCTTTTTCTCCTTTTATATACTATAATTTCTTCTTCCGAAAAGTGCTGTGCCAAGTCTTATTATATTACTACCTTCTTCTATTGCCTCAGAAAAATCTGAAGACATTCCCATAGACAGATAGTCCATATTAACATTATCTATTTTTTTTGCTCTAATGTCAATAAACAGTTTGTTCATTTGTCTAAAATATTGACGAATTTCTTCATTTTCTTCGCAAATAGGCGGAATTGCCATTAAACCTTGAATTTTTACTCCCGGTATTTTGGAAATTTCTTCTACGCTCTCGTAGATTTCTTCTGCCTTGAATCCTGATTTGCTTTCTTCGTTTCCGATATTTATTTCAAGCAGAATATCTGTTACTATTCCTTTTTTTACCGACAATTCTCCGATAACCTTTGCCAGTTTTAAGGAATGTACTGACTCTATCATCTCCACCTTGCCAACAATATCTTTTACCTTGTTGGTTTGCAGATGTCCTATAAAGTGACGGTGAACACCAGGGGTTATTTCATCATTCTTTGATAGAAACTCTTGCACTCTGTTTTCGCCTATAAAGTTTATTCCTTTTTCTATAGCGTAATTTATTACCTCACTGCTTACAGTTTTAGTGGCGGCAAGAAGAATTATGTCCTCTCTTTTTCTGCCGCTTTTTTCTGCCGCAAGTGTTATTTTTTCTTCTATTTCCCTATAGTTATCATCAAATATATCAATAGATGATTTTTCCGTCATAAAGATTTTTTCCTTTCACTATTACCTCATCATAGAGTCTAAGCTTACTGCTATCGCTATTGTTAATTTCGCATATAGCGTAATCATCGTTGGAATAAAGAATATTTGCAGTTACAAACCTTGCTTCCAAGCCAGATACAATATAAACACCGGTTTTACCTTCAACCACTCTTAAAGCTTTACTGTCAATCCGCAGTCCGCTATACTCGTTTTTTATTATTGTAATAGCACCCTGTCGCATAGTGGCGAGTTCGCTGCTCATTTCACTACAGGAAAAGATTATTACTGCATCATCTCCTGTGGGCGAAAGGTTAACCCTCTCTACAGTTGCGGTTAATCTTGGGTTTGATGCTAAGGTTGTTTTAAGGGTTACGGTTTCCCCTATTTTATAAAACTTAGAGTCGTTTATAGGCACTATACAAGCGATATACCATTTATAGTCGTAAACGATTTTCCCTATAACGTCTCTTTGCTTTTCTGCAGTTTCAAGTCCGTTGAAAAAATCAGGCGTATAAACAGACATATCTTTTGTTGTAAGGACGCTTTCGTAACTGTCCTCTACCGATACAAAATAACCTGAAACAGAAGCTTTGATACTTCCCTTTACCTTCCC
>JAZNBQ010000005.1:0-5171 GCA_045587065.1 Acutalibacteraceae bacterium
TGGGATTTTTAATAATATTTTATATTTTATCTTTTATAAAATCGTACAAGCCTTCAGCCCATTTCTCACAACCAATGCCATTTGGATGTCCGCCATATTTTGCAATATGGTTACCAATCTCTAAGTCACCAAGTATATCTGTGTTATCAAAAACATAATCACAAATTTTAGATAATTCGTTTAAAATAAAGTTATTAACATTATTCCATATAGTTCTATGTTCATCATTGTAATTAAATGGTGGTATTGTTTGCAAAATAACCTTAATGTTACATTTCTTTAGTTCTTCTACAATAAATTTTAAGTTGACTTTTAGTTCATCCTCTGTTGCGCCTTTTATGATGTCATTGACACCAAAACAGACAAAAACAATATCATTTTGTCTCGCTTTGTTAAGCCAAACTCCATCACTGGCAGCATCTTTCGCTCTACCGCAACCAAGCCCTAAATTCCAATAGGAATTTTCATCTCCTAACATATCGGCTAGACGTGCGCACCAATGAGTATATGTGTTTGGAGTTGTGCCCAAGCCTTCAGTGATAGAGTCGCCCAAAAATGCAATCTTTTTATTTACGTTTCTTTGACAACCAATCATACATGGGAAAGGCATTTGGTTTGATGGAATCCATTTGCCGCCTATAAATTTAAAGGTGGGAATAATTGCAAAACCATGAAAGGGTATTAATTTTCCTTTAAAGGTAATTTCTAAACATAAGTATTGCCCCTTCTTAGCATCAAGGACAACTTCATCTGAGGAAAACAATTCCCCAGGCTGCACTATTTTAGATATTTTTTGGTCAAATGTTAAGGTAATAAAATTAGAAACACTGACCATTCTTTCCATATTGCAATCATCACAAATGGTTGCTCTTGCATTTTCTAAAAGCCATTCTTCACCTTTTTTATTTGTTCCAACAATATAGTCCTCATTATATGAAGAATCAATAACGTTGTTAAATAGGAAGGAGTAGTTAAATTTTCCTTCTTTTTGAATCTTGTAAAAGAGTCTACCGGTCTGAGTTTTGTTTTCATTGTCACTCTCAAAGAGACAACGCGTACTGCCTCCTGCCAGTGTATTAGAAACAAAATTTTTAAAATATTCCATAAAAACACCTTGAAAAAATTATAGTAATTCTTTTATAGCATCCATAGTTTCATTAAAGCCTTTGGTTAAGAAATGTATGTCTGCACTAAACCAGAAAACTTCTGCGCCAATTTCCTTATATGCTTTTGAGGCAATTTCATCATTGCAGTAAATACCACAAGATTTTTTATATGATTTGCAAACATCAAAAACCTTTTTATATTCATTTAAGCATTCTTGGTCTAAGGTTTGACCGGGTTTGCCAATCATGACAGAATAATCATATGGTCCAATAATAATTGAAGAAATTTGGTCGCCGTATGTTTCAAGCATAGCAGGTAGATTTTCAAGGCCTTTGGGAGACTCAATCTGAACAATCAGATGACGTCCCTTCTGGAACTCATCAAGTGTTTCACCATTCTTTAAAAATCCGTGACCGCCCCAACCTGTTCTGCCCATAGGATATAAACGCATTGAATCAATAGCAAGTTTAACCTGTTCAAGTGTTTCTGCACGTGGTATCATAATAGCGTCTGCGCCCATATCTATAGCTCTTGCAATAAACGAATATTCAATAGCTGGAACACGAACCATATTGGGAAGTCCCATTATACGTGTCATTTGAAGTAATGTTACCATATTTTCAGTATTATATATGCCATGTTCCATATCAAAAAGCATAAAATCCAAATCTTCTCTGTTAAGTTTTTCCAGAACTATTGTACTATATGTAATAGTCATCTGTGTACCCAAAACAGGCTCGCAGTTTTTAAACTTTTTATCTAATATCTCATACTTATTCATAATTTGCCTCCAACTTATAAGGTTAAATTTTTCTTAAATATAATATCACACATAGAAATATATGTCAATAAATGTAGCAATAATAAAAAGCAAGGCGTAAAGCCTTGCTTTTAGTATTTATTTTTCGTCTTTATAGATTTCTTTAAAGTACTTATAAGTGTCAACCTTAAGTTCGCCGCAAGCAGGTTCGTCACAAGCAATAATTCCGTCCGGATGCATCTGTAAAGCACTAATAGTCCAAGCATGGTCTACGCCACCCTCAACACAATGACGTAAGGCACGAGCCTTATGATGTCCGTTAATAAGAAGCATTACCTGTTTAGAATCGCAAACAGTACCAACGCCTACAGAAAGAGCTGTCTTTGGAACCTTTGTTGGATCATTATCAAAGAAACGAGCATTAGCAATTAAAGTGTCTTCTGTCAAGCCACGAACGCCTGTGCGTGATGTCAAAGATGTGAATGGCTCGTTAAATGCGATATGTCCGTCAACACCGCTGCCGCCCATAAACAAGTCAATTCCGCCGTAGGATGCAATTTTATCTTCATAACGCTTGCACTCTGCCTCTAAATCTTCTGCCATACCATTTAAGATGTTAACGTTTTCTGCAGGGATATCGATATGGTTGAAGAAGTTGTCGTGCATAAAGTACCAATAGCTCTGTTCATGCTCTCTTGGAAGACACACATATTCGTCCATATTGAAGGTTACTACGTTTTTGAAGGTTACTTTACCTGCTTTGTTCATCTCGATGAGTTTGCTATAAACTCCAAGGGGAGAAGAACCGGTAGGAAGTCCAAGTACAAAAGGACGGTCTTCTTTATGATTATTTATTGCATCTGCGATGTGTTGAGCTGCCCAAGCGCTCATTTCCTCATAATTTTCTTTAATGATTAGTTTCATGAATTTCACTCTCCAAAAATAAATAATGTAAAAAAACATTTACATTTTATATTATACACCACAAAAATCAAAAGTAAAGATATATTATTATACATTTTTTTGTAAATCGAAGTTTGCATAACCGTTTTTTTGTTGAATTTTCGATTAAAAAGCATTATATACTTTGTGCAATCTCTAATTTGGAGGTTTATTGTAATTCCAATATTTCTTTTTTATCTCGGTTCGCATTAGTCAGGACTATCTGCATTAATATTGTTACTATAACCATCATTGCACCTAAAACAAAAAATGCAATATTGTAACTTCCAAAAATATCAAACAAAACATTTCCAAAAGGACTACCTATAGCAAAACCTGCTGTGCTTGCTGCTGAGAAAATGCCTATGCACCGATAGAAAGATTTATCTCCAAATAGTTCACTGGCAAAAAGCGGCAGCATAACTGTTTCCAATGGAAGAGCAAAACTACTTAAAACATATCGTATAAAGCCTATAACTCTACCAATTGGTGTATTGGTAAGTATGATTAAAGCAAAGATTGAAATAAGAGAGGAAACAAGACAAATATTCATAGAAATTCGCATTCCAAATCTATCATATGTAAATCCATTTATTATTTTTGCTACAGTTAATAAAACTCCACCTAAACTTGCTAAAAATGCTACGTATTCAACATCAAATCCAATATCGTACATATGAGGCACCGCTATACCTCCTAAACCCTGAAGAGCCATACCTGTTAAAAACATACATAAAATTGTCATATAGAAATATGGTTTTTTAACTGTCTGAGTATATTCCATACCAACCCAACCGGTACCTCTAACTTTGTGTTTATTAGTATTAACAACTATGTTTGTGTCTTTATTACCTATTGGATTTTCGCGATATAAAACAATAACTATGAGCAAGGTTATAGCTAATACCACGGCAACAACACGATAGGATGTTTGGTATCCGAATTTATTGTCCTCTTCAAAAATCAATGGAGATAATATTTGAATGGCAATCGCTCCGCCAATTCCGTTAGCCGCAAGAGTTGCTCCTGTTATTGTTCCTTTGTTTTTGGTACACCATTTATTTATTATGGTACTTACCATTGTAGTTGACGTCCATGAAAGGCCAATACCAAGTAGAATACTGGCACCATAGAAAGCAAAAATATTTGTTGCAAAAGAACTTATTATTGCAAAGCATATTAAACACGAAAAACCTGCACAAATAAGTTTTTTAGTTCCAAATTGTTTAACCAACTTACCAAAATACAAGTTGAGTATTGTAGTCGTAACAAATCTAACTGTATCAGTTAAGGCGTATGCGCCTCTAGAAAAACCAAGAGCATCCGTAATTGCAGTAAGATACAGTGTTCTGCCGGAACTACATAAGCCGAGGCACACCATAACCATTAAAAAAGATACCGCAATAATCACCCAAGAATATTCAACTCTCTTAAACCTTGTGTTTTTTTCTCCCATTATTTATACTCCTTAAAAAACCACTAAATCAAATTATATCAAAAAAACATTTATTGTAAATGGATTTTTTATAGCAATATGGAATTTTCATAACAAATTATTTTAATGTATTATTGCAAACCATATATATTTATGTTAGTATAGATATATATTTATCCCATATTAAGGAGAAAATTGATGTTTGAGAATATAGAAAATTTGAAAATCATTTCATCTTTACATAGGACCAGCGCATCCCACAATAAAATAGAAAACAGGCCTACAAACACGTTTATAATGCGAATAAGTGGTAAAGTAGAATACGATTTCTATGATAAGATAATAGCTTTAAACAAAGGAGAAATAATATTTCTACCAAAAGGCATTAATTACAAAGGCAGAAGTCTTCCAGGTGAAGAATGCATATATACTTCTATTAATTTTGAAGGTCAATTACCAGACCCAAAGGTTGCCGTTTTTTCCATGGAAAATTTCTATGAAGCCGATTATATTTGCAGCCATTTTTCCGATTTGTGGAATTTTGGTAATGCAGCTGATAAGCATAAATGTTATGCTTTATTTTACGACTTGCTTTCTTATCTTTCAAATACAGAACGCTTAAAGCACGAAAATGAAAAGAAGCATACAATTATCGACCCTGCGCTAGATTATTTAAAAAAACATATTTTTGACCCTATGTTAAATGTAGAAAAACTACATAATCTATGTGGAATTTCTGATACTTATTTTAGAAAGATTTTCATTTCAAGATTTGGGACAAGTCCACAAAAATATATAGTTATTAGCCGTATCACTCACGCAAAAACCGTAATTGACAGCGGAGATTTTGATACCATAAAAGAAGTTGCTCTTTCTGTTGGCTTTAGCGACCCACTATATTTTGGTAAAGTTTTTAAGAAATTCTAT
>JAZNBQ010000006.1:0-5906 GCA_045587065.1 Acutalibacteraceae bacterium
TGGAAAAATGGCAACAAGACAGGGTGGAAAATTAAAAATATTATACATTGTAGATATTTTGCGCAAATATTCCGATGAGCAAAACCCCTTAACTGCCACCGAAATATGTGAGCATTTGTTAAACTTTGGAATCAACGCTGAAAGAAAAGCTATTTATGATGATATCGAAAACCTGATTTTTTACGGTTTCGATATTATTAAAACAAGAGGCAGTAAGTCCGGCTATTTTTTAGCATCAAGAGAACTTGAAATGCCGGAAATATATCTTCTTACAGATGCAGTTCAAGCGGCAGATTTCATAACCCCTAAAAAGACAAGGGAGCTTGTTTCAAAACTTGATGATATGCTTTCAAAAAGCCAAGCGAAAAAGCGAGAGCAAAGCGTTTACATAGAAAAAAGACACAAATGTGATAATGAAGAAATTTATATAAATATCGATACTCTAAGACAGGCTATCGAGGACAGAAAAAAGGTAACTCTGCGTTATGGAACAAGAAAACTAAACGACGACAGAAAAATCGTTCTGAACGAAAAGGACTTTACCGTAAGTCCTTATGCTTTGGTTTGGGTAGAGGACCATTATTATCTTATTTGCAATAACGAAAAGTACGATAACCTTCTTCATTTAAGACTTGACCGAATGAAAAAGGTTGTTAAAACAAAGGAACCCTTCCGTCATTTCAGAGAGGTTTGCGAATATAAAGATAATTTTGATATTGCCGATTATATTTCTAAAACCTTTAATATGTTCGGCGGAGAACTAACCGAAATAGAACTTAGTTGTGACGTGGAGCTTTTAGAACAGGTAATTGACAGATTTTCCGATAAAATCCGTATTATAAAGCTTGAAAACGGTAAATTTAATTTCAGAGTACAAGGCCTTATAAGCGACGGACTGGTTAGTTGGATTACCCAGTTTGATAAAGGAATAGAGGTTGTATCGCCTTTAAAACTTCGCGATATGATAATAGAGAAAGCCGAGAATATGCTAAAGGTGTATAAAAATTAAAAACTTGCAGAAAAAACCTCTTGATTTTTCTGCAATATATATGTATAATAGATTTCGGCAGTTTGGAGAGATGGCTGAGCTGGTCTAAGGCGCACGATTGGAAATCGTGTGTACACTAATACTGTACCGAGGGTTCGAATCCCTCTCTCTCCGCCAGAAAAAAGCATCGACTTTGTCGGTGCTTTTTTCAATGAAATAAATTCCTAACGGAATTTATGAAATATGCTACCGCATATGAAATAGCTTACGCTATGAAATACGCTGCGGCGTATGAGGAATTTATTTTATTTCATTTTCTGCGTGAGCAGAAAATTTCATAATCCGTAAGGATTATTTCATATTGCGTAGCAATATTTCATTAAATATGTTATAATGTTTGCAGAGGTGATATTCTTGAAAGACAATAAACTAATTGATTTATCAATGGACTTTTCTGTAAAAATTATTAAACTTTGTGAAAACATAAAGGGACATTACTCTCTTGTTAATCAATTAGAACGTTCTGCAACAAGCATTGGCGCTAATATCCACGAAGCAAATTATGCTCACGGAAAACCTGATTTTATTGCCAAGCTTCAAATATCTCTTAAAGAGTGCTACGAAACAGAATATTGGATTGAATTATTTGTAAAGTCCGACTTAATAGATAGAGAAATTGCAAAAGATTTATATAATCAATGCGGCACAATTCGCAGAATATTGATTGCCTCGATAAACACCGCAAAGGAAAACAACAAATGATATACTTAAAACCTATAACACTTGACAACATAAATGATTTTAAAAACACATCGTACGATAATATGACTCTTGAACAAAAAGAAGAAATGATAACCGAGAGCATAAATAAAATTCATAATAACCAGTATTTTGAATTTTTAGTGATATATAAAAGCGATGTTGTAATTGGATTTATGAACCTTTTCGCCCACTCTAAACACATTATAAGTTGTGGACCGACTATTAAAGACGAATTTAAATGTAAAGGATTTGGCTTTGAGGCTGAACAGTTAGCGTTAAAATATGCTAAGGATAAAGGATTTACTGTTGCAGTTGGCGGTGTTGATGATAACAATATAGCAAGTATTAAATTACATGAAAAATTAGGATTTGAATTAGAGAGAAAATACCTCAATAAACAAGGAAGAGCTATTAGATTATATATTAAAGCAATATAACCCTTTGATATGTAAGGGTTCGAACACATAGGTCAAAAATTCAAAAGGGTTCGAATCCCTCTCTCTCCGCCAAAATAAAAAGCACCCATCAGGGTGCTTTTTATTTTAGTTGAGAGGACTTGGATTTGAACTTGTTTTGCCTTAAGGCAAAACAAGTTCGGCGACGCAGCTCGAAATGCGCGATAGCATTTTGAGACTGCCAAAGTCTCGAGTAAGGCAATTTTTTCGGCAACACTCGCAGTGTTCGAAAAAATGCCGACGCAGAGTACCCCTCTCTCTCCGCCAATAAAACAAAGGACATCACCGTTAGGTGATGTCCTTTGTTTTATTTTTTGGATTGTGAATGAATATCTGTTGTGTTATAATGAAAAAAATATATTTAGTAAAAGCAAGGGAAGGGGCTTTTTATGAAAAAGAGAACAGAATTTTTATACCTTAACGAAGCAGAAATGATTGAAGCGGGAGTGCTTGATTTTGGTCGCTGTATTGATGTGGAGGAAGAAGTTTTTCGCCTTTTAAGTAAGGGCGATTACGTGATGGGAGGAGACAAGCAGAATTCCCATGGTATTATGATGAAGTTTCCTAAAGAAAGTCCATTTCCAAATATGCCTTTAGATGCGCCGGACAGACGTTTTATGGCTATGCCGGCTTATGTTGGCGGCCGTTTTAACGTGGCAGGTCAAAAATGGTATGGTTCTAATATTATTAACCCTCAGAGAGGATTGCCTCGCTCTATATTAATGGTAATGCTTAATGACGCAGATACTTGCGAACCTCTTGCGTTAATGTCAGGTAACCTTATCAGCTCTGTTCGTACAGGCTGTGTTCCAGGCGTAGCTACACGCTATCTCGCAAACAAAGATGCCCAAGTTTGTTCATGCATCGGCGCAGGACCTGTAAGTAAGGCGTGCTTCGAGGGAATTATTAACGAGGCTAAAAATCTTAAAGAAGTTGTAATTTGCGACCTTATACCCGAAAAAGCCTAAGCCTTCGGAAAAGAAATGAGGGAAAAATACGGCATAACCTACAAAGCTACCACCTGTCTTGAAGAGGCAGTAAAAGCAGGAGATATTGTAAGTGTTGCCGCTTCTTCCGCAAAACCATTACAGTTTAATAATGATTGGTTAAAAGAAGGCTCACTCCTTATTTTCTCGGGTAGAGGAAACGTGGATGAGGAATATTTTACTACCTCTAAGGTTATTTGGGACAACACAAAGATGCATGAGGTGTATTTTGACGAGCATCTTTTATTACCAGAAAAAGAACGTTTCATTAATGGTATCGCAGTTCAGATTTATAGATTTATGTATGAGGGTAAACTACCAGCTATTACCCAGGGTACAAGCCTTGGAGATATAATCTGCGGTGATAAACAGGGCAGAACATCCAAGGAAGAAAGAATTTGCTTTATAGCAAGCGGAATGCCTGTATGGGACGTTGCCTGGGGCTATGAACTGTACGAAAATGCAAAAGCAAAAGGTTTGGGACAAAAATTACTTTTATGGGACGAACCATATTTGGCATAAAAAGGTAACAATATGAATTTTAAAGTTTTACAAGAATTTATGGACAATATGACAGACTGGATTGTACCCGGAAACAGTGTCTGTGTATACCATAAAAACAAAGAGGTTTTCAGATATAGCAGCGGCTATAGTGATGTAAAAACCAAAACTCCTTTTACACAGGACAAGTTTGTAAATTTATATTCTGCTTCCAAAATCACTACAGTAGTTGCGGCAATGCAACTTGTAGAAAAGGGAGTAATAAGCCTTGACGACCCCCTTTATAAATACATTCCAACCTTTAAAGATATGATGGTAAAACAACCTAACGGCAGTATAAAACCAGCCGAAAAGGACATAACAATAGAGAATCTATTTACTATGTCGGCAGGTCTTACCTATAATTACAAAACAAAAGGTATTTTAAAGGCCAAAGAATTGACAAAGGGTAATATGAACACGGTGGTTTTGGCAGAGTGTATAGGGGAAGACCCTTTAGCTTTCGAGCCTGGCACTAATTGGGGCTATAGCTTTTGTCACGACGTTTTGGCAGCAGTTGTAGAAATAGCGGCAGATAAGAGGTTTTCAGAATATGCTACCCAAAACATCTTCGTGCCCTGTGGAATGACCCAAACTTTTTATCACTTAAATGATGAAATAAAAAGCGAAATGGCAACTCAGTATATGTTTGTAACAAAGGAAAAATTTGATGCTTCGGCTCCACTTGGCGGAAAAGTTCAGGATATAAAAGGAGAACTAAAGGAAATAGGCTTTGATAATTTAGCATTAGGGCCTATGCACGATAGTGGTGGAGCAGGGGTAATAACCACCGTCTCAGATTATGCGAAACTGGGGAATGCACTTGCAAACTTCGGCGTTGCCGCCACAGGAGAAAGGATTTTAACAAAGGCTTCTGTGGAAGAACTGAGGCGCAACCGATTAAATGAAGAGCAAATGAAAACCTTTGCTTGGGCGCAGTTTCCGGGCTATGGTTATGGACTTGGGCTTAGAACTCTGATAGATAAAGAAAAATCAGGTAGCAACGGCTCCTTGGGCGAGTTTGGTTGGGGCGGCGCAGCAGGAGCCTCTATGCTTATTGACCCAAACAGAGAGTTTTCTGTTTTCTATGCACATCATATGTTAAATCTTCAGGAATCATATTATCAGCCTTTGCTTAGAAATGCGGCATATAAATCCTTAGACGAATAGACTAAAAGGAGCATTGGGCTTGGAGAAAATAAAATCTTATGCCATTCTTTCCCTTGGCACACTTCTAATTGCAGTGGGAATCTACTTCTTTGAATTCCCGAACGGTTTTTCCACAGGAGGAGTAAGCGGAACGGCAATTATCATAAACAGGATTTTTCCACTACTTTCTCCAACAAAAATAGCCACTATTTTAAATGTTGTTCTTCTTATAATTGGGTTTGTAACTTTAGGAAAAGCTTTTGCCTTTAAAACGGTTTATACCTCCGTTCTTTTGTTGGCGCTTTTAAATCTTTCAGAGTGGATTATACCACTTAATGCTCCACTGACAAATCAAAAATTTTTGGAACTTTTTTTAGATATGATATTTGTGTCTCTGGGCGCTGCTCTTATTTTTAATGAAGAAGGAAGTTCGGGCGGCACAGATATTATAGCTATGATACTAAAAAGGCAGTTTAATTTAAGTTTTGGAAAATCAATTTTAATTGTGGATTTTTTTGTAATAGTCGGTGCTTTTAGCATATTAGGAATAGAGTTGGGATTTTTCTCTTTCTTTGCATTGGTAGTAAGAACTCTGGTGATAGATACCGCTATAGAAAGCCTCAAAACCTCTAAATTTTTTATTATAATAACAGATAGGGAAAAGGAAATTACCGATTTCATATTAACACATTTAAACAGAGGAGCCACCATTTTAAATGACTGTAAAGGTGTCTACGAAAACACTTCAAAAAGGGCAATTATTTCAGTAGTAGGCAAAAAACAGGCGGTTTTACTTAAGCATAAAATAAAAGAAATCGACCCTGTGGCATTTACTATAATCGGCACCTCAAGTGATATAATCGGTAAAGGATTTTAAATAATTGACGGACAGAGAAATTTTATGATATAATAACATAAAATGTATTTCTGCCCGTGGCGCAGCTGGATAACGCAGCAGATTCCGATTCTGAAGACCGGGGGTTCGAATCCCTTCGGGCAGACCAGAAAAAGCGACTTGTTTCGACA
>JAZNBQ010000007.1:0-4699 GCA_045587065.1 Acutalibacteraceae bacterium
TTATGTTATAATAAATCAGTATATATTATAATGCTATAATTATATAGATTTATAGAAATCACTGTAAAAAATTGAGTGTGAAGTAATGATGAAAAATGTTTTTAAAAAAGATTTATACAGGTATTACGGAGAAGCTGGCGAACCTTTTTTAAAAAGGGTTTTCAGACCTCTTGAAATTAAATACATTTCCCTTTTCAGAAAGGCGAATTCCTGTAGTTTTTTACCCCTGAAGCTTTTCTACTCTCTAAGACTTTTGGCCCTGTCTAAAAAGACCCAAATTCAAATTCCTGCAAGGACAAGTATTGGCGAGGGCTTTTACATAGGTCATCTGGGTCGTGTTATAGTTCATCCTGATGCAACTTTAGGTAAAAACGTTAACGTTGGTACAGGTGTTACCATTGGCGCTGAAAACAGAGGAAAGCGCAAGGGAGCTCCAACTATCGGCAACAACTGTTGGATTGGCACCAACGCCGTGGTTGTGGGAAAGATTAAAATCGGCAACGATGTTCTCATTGCTCCTCTTACATACGTAAACTTTGACGTTCCCGACCACAGTATTGTTGTGGGAAATCCCGGAAAGATAATTTTCAAAGAAAACGCCACCGCAGATTACGTCTGCAACCGCGTATAATATCACTTGCAAACTAAAAAAGGAGGTGGCGGAATGGAAGGTAAAGATACACGAATAAGACGCAACTTATTATCTTCACTTTTGTATCAGGTTGTGCTTATATCTCTTAGTTTCCTTTTACCAAGATTGTATCTTGAAAATTTTGGTTCAGAGGTTAACGGTGTTCTTTCTACCATCAAGCAGATTTTTGTTTATTTATTCTTGCTTGAAGCAGGTGTAGGTCTTGCTACTACACAGGCTTTATATAAAAAAATCGGCGAGAAAGACTATGACAGTGCCAGTGCCGTTCTTTCCGCAACCAACATTTACTACAAAAGAACAGGCATTATATATCTTGCTATTGTTCTTGTCATTGCCATAGTATATGCTTATTTAATTCCTACCTCCATAAACAGTCACGTTTTGTTTTTTATAATTATATTAACTGCTCTGCCGGCTCTATTTAGTTATTTTGTTCAGGCAAAATACAGAATCCTTATGGAAGTGGACGGCAGAAAGTACGTACTGAACAATGCCGAAACAATTCTTCAACTTGTTTCTAACGCAGGCAAGGTTCTGGTTCTTATTTTAAGCGACAGCCTTATTCTCATTCAACTAGTTTACTGCATCATTTATCTTGCTCAACTTGCATTTTTATACTTTTACGCTAAAAAGAAATACAAGTGGCTTAATTTAAAGGCCAAACCTGACTTTGAGTCAATTTCTCAAAAAGACTCGGTTTTAGTCCATCAACTTTCTGGAATGGTATTTAACAACACCGACGTAATACTTATTTCGGTTCTTTGCGATTTTAAAGCGGTAAGTATTTATGCTATATATAACATCTTCTTTTCTCAGGTGCAAAACTTTATTACAAATTTGATTTCATCTTTTACTTTTGCCCTTGGCCAGATGTTTCACGTTGACAGAAAAAAATTTGATAAACTTTTTAGTGCATACGAAACCTTTTACATAATGTCAACTTATATTATCTACACACTTATGGCAGTGTTTTTATTACCACTGATTCAGATTTACACAAAGGGTATAAACGACGCAGAGTACACCAACGCATTTTTAGTGCTGCTCTTTGTTTTGATGAATTTAGTTTCCAATTCTAAACTTCCCGTTAACACTATTATTGAATATTCAGGAGATTTCAAAAACACGCGGACTCACGCCATATGCGAAATGATTATAAACCTTTCGGTTTCTATTGCAGCAATTATTTTATTTGGTATTTGCGGCGCTATTTTAGGTACCATTGCCGCCCTTGTTTATCGCAGTATTGTTACCATTTATTTTTCCAATAAAAAGGTCCTTAAAAGAAGCCAGTTTAACACTTACAAAACCATACTGTTAAATCTTTTGGTCTTTGGCGTGGTAATGGTTATATTCTACGTAGACACCTTTTCAGGACTTTCATTTATACAGTTATTGCTTAAGGGAATAATACATTCCATTTGGATTGTAGCACTGTATTTGCTTGTGAACTTTATTTTTAACAAATCGGATTTTAAAACTATTTTTGAACTTTGCAGGGGGAAGAAAAACTAATGAGCATTCCCAAGGTAATTTACTATTGTTGGTTTGGAAAAGGCAATATGCCAAGCCTTGCAGAAAAGTGCATTAAAAGTTGGAGAAAGTATTGTCCTGATTATAAAATAGTTTGTCTTAACGAAGAGAATTTCGATATAAGTCAGAACAGATATGCCAAGGAGGCTTACGACGCAAAGAAATGGGCGTTTGTCAGCGACTATGCAAGACTTAAAGTACTTTTTGATGAAGGCGGAATTTATCTTGACACCGACGTTGAACTTTTAAAGCCTTTAGACAAGCTCATTTCTGACGGCGGATTTATGGGCTTTGATGACAACGGCGTTGTCTCTACAGGTCTTGGTTTTGGGTGTGAAAAAGGAAACCGGTTGGTCGGTGCTTTGCTTAAAGATTATGACGATATTTCCTTTATTCTTCCTGATGGTTCCCTTGACCTTACACCCTGTCCTGACAGGAACACCAAAACTCTTATTAAACTCGGCATGGACACACAAAACAGAAATCAAACCTTTATGGGCATAAAAATGTTGCCGGAAGATTACCTTTGCCCAATAAAATACTATACAGGAAAAAAGAAAATAACCAAAAACACTTATTCCGTTCATTATTTTTCTGCTTCCTGGATTTCCCCAAAGGCAAAACGCACCTTGTTTGTAAAGCGTATTGTTGGTGTTAAGTTATACGACAAGCTTTACGGAAAGTTTTTACATAAATTAAATTGGTTGGAGTGGTAACAATGCCTGAAAAAGCCTTAAAAAAAATTAACTCTTATGTTTTACCTCAATGGAAAACTTGTTTTTTTGCAGGTATAATTATCGGCCTTATTGCTCATCTTTATAAAATTACTTCCTGGCTTCCTAACTGGGATTCTTTGGTTTTCAGATACGATTCGCAGAATATGTTAGGTCTTGGAAGATGGTTTTTGCCTGTTGTTTGTTCCTTTAGTTCTTTTTATGATTTGCCCTTTTTAAACGGCATTATTGCAATATTATTTCACGCCCTTAGCGCAGTGGTAATTTGCAAAATATTAAACGTGCAGAAAAAAATAACCGCTATTTTAATTGGCGGAATAATTGTTTCTTTCCCAACTGTTACATCGGTTATGATGTATAACTACGTGGCAGATGGTTACAGTATTGCGTTTTTCCTTTCTACGCTTGCAGCCTTGCTTTTGACCAAGGAAAAGCCAAGATACGTTTTAGCATCTCTTCTTATTGCTTTATCTGCAGGTATTTATCAGGCATATATTACAGTTACAATAATGCTTGTTTTATTAAAATTAATTGACAACATTATTTACGACAAAACCGAATTTGTCCAAATTTTGAAAAAAGGCGCATTTATGATGCTTAGCGGCATTGCCGGAATGGCTGTTTACGCAGTTATTCTTAAATTACTGCTTTCATTTTTCTCGGTAGAAATGCTTGATTACCAAGGTCTTAGTTCTTCTGTTTCTCTTTTAAATCTTGATTTATGGAGTTCTCTCTACGTTGTAAAAGAGACTTTTATGGACTGCTTTTTTGATATTTCTGAGGGAATTAACGTTTACGTTGTTTTAAATCTTATAGTTGCGGCAGTTACTCTTGCTCACTACCTTAGATACATACTTAGAAACGAAATTTACAAAAAACCTATAAACATTTTATCTCTTGTTGTTTTAAGCGTTTTACTTGTTTTTGGAGCAGGTGCGCTTGCATTCTTAAATCCGGGTATTGATTACCATAATTTAATGCTTATGGGTTACAGTGTGTTTTACCTCTTCTTTATTATTCTTTATGAAAGAGGAAACGATAACAGCAAAATCTTTTTATCTATTAAAAGCTGGGTTGTTTTGCTTATAACCCTTTTAATAATTGGAAATCAGGTTGTTATAGCCAATATCAGTTACCACAAAGCGCAAATAGCTTATGAAAAATCTTACGGTGTTTTAATTCGTATTGCAGACAGAATTGAGCAAACTCCAAATGCTGAAAACTGCGAAAAAATTCTTGTTCTCGGGTCTTTGGAAAACAGCGACAATTATAGCGTTAACTTAACCCCTGACGTTACAGGTATTACCGACGGCTATATAATTCGTGCAGACGATGAGACTGTTGGTCAAAGTGTTCTGGCCAGTGCCCTTGCAGATTATTGCGAAAAGAATTACACCTTTATACAGGGTGAAGAAAAGAAAACCCTGGCACAAAAAGAAGAAGTAAAAGCTATGGGTGTATGGCCAAGCCAAGACTCTGTATCGGTTTTGGACGATACAGTGATTATCAAATTAAGTGCCAAAGGAGAAAATTAAGTGATATACTTTTGTGCCGACGACTACGGTCTGAGCGATATATCATCAAAGCGAATTCTGGAGTGCATAGAAAAGGGTGCTCTTAATAAGGTCAGTGTTTTCCCTAACATTACTCAGGTTGATTTGAAGGAAGATTTAGAAAATAAAGACGTGAGGATTTCACTTCATTTGAACCTTGTTGAAGGAAAATGTATGGCAAAGCCTGAAGAAATTCCTCTCATAGCCCACAAAGATGGCAGTTTCAA
>JAZNBQ010000008.1:0-12257 GCA_045587065.1 Acutalibacteraceae bacterium
CACGCTCAGGGTCAACAGAGCCTTCAACGTGAATAATGTCGTCGTTTTCAAAGCATCTTACCACGTGAACAATGGCGTCAACCTCTCTTATATGAGAAAGAAATTTGTTTCCAAGACCTTCTCCCTTAGAAGCACCCTTTACAAGACCTGCAATATCAACAAATTCAATAACCGCAGGAGTAAATTTGTCAGGAGAGTACATTTCGGCCAGTCTGTCAAGTCTCTCATCAGGAACGGCAACCATTCCTACGTTTGGTTCAATAGTACAAAAGGGGTAGTTGGCCGACTGAGCCCCTGCATTAGTAATAGCATTAAATAGGGTAGACTTGCCAACGTTAGGAAGTCCCACAATACCTAGTTTCATAAAAAATCCGCCTTTTACAACATATTTCAATAGACATTATAAAGGCTTTACAACTTTTAATCAAGAAAAAATAAAAAAAACTTTAAAATATGTTAAATATATTATATAATAGAATAAAATAAAAGAAGGTGATTTAAAATGAAGGCAAACTATACTGTGGAGCTTTCTCGAATTATCAAGGAATATTCTTTGGAAAAACTCTACGTTCCAGAGGAAGAAGTTTTAATAAACAATAACGACATAAACCGCCCCGGACTACAGTTTGGCGGCTATTATGAGTACTTTGACAATACAAGAATTCAGATTATAGGCAGAGCAGAGGAAAGTTATATTAAAGAACTCGACGAAGAGGATTATTTAAACAGACTTGATAAATTCTTTGCATCAAAGCCTGTGGCAGTAATCATTTCAAGAGGTCTTGAGATACCAAAATGTAAGGAATATGCAGAAAAACACAACGTTCCGCTTCTTCGTACTGCTGAAAACACCTCAGAATTTATGGCTACATTAATTGCCTTTTTAAATCTTTGGTTGGCACCAAGAGTTACACGCCACGGCGTTTTAGTGGAAATTTACGGTGAAGGTATACTTATTTTGGGCGAAAGCGGTGTAGGTAAATCTGAAACTGCAATCGAGCTTGTAAAAAGAGGCCACCGTCTAATTGCTGACGACGCAGTAGAAATCCGCAAAGTTTCAAATAAATCACTTGTAGGAACGGCGCCTAATAATATTCGACATTTTGTAGAGCTCAGAGGCATAGGAATAATAAACGTAAGCCGTATTTTCGGTGTGGGCGCAGTAAAGCTTACCGAGAAAATAGATTTTGTAATTAATATCGAGCCTTGGGACAACGACAAAACTTACGACAGAATGGGCCTTGAGGAAGAGTCCACTGAAATTTTAGGACTTAACATTCCGTCGGTTACCATTCCTGTAAAACCGGGTAGAAACCTTGCGGTTATCGTTGAGGTAGCAGCTATGAACTACCGTCAGAAAAAGCTTGGTTATAACGCGGCTTCGGACCTTCTTGGCAGACTTGGTATGGCAACAGAAGAAACTAAGGAAAAAACCGATTCATCACTTGATGCATTTAATTAGAATTTCGCATAGTTGGAGTTGATTTTGTGTCAGATTTAGCAATAAAGCTACTGAATGAAAACAAAATTGAATATGTAGAAGGCGAATTAATGTCCAAACACACTTCCTTTAAAATCGGAGGTGCCGCAGACTTTTTCGTAAACCCTAAGTCAACGAAGGAGCTGAAAGCCCTTTTGCAAATCGGCAAAACTGCAAATTTGCCTGTTTGCCTTGTGGGTAACGGATCTAATCTTTTGGTTTCAGACGGCGGTATAGAGGGCTTGGTTGTCAGCACTCTTAAAATGAAGAAAATCACCCTTGTTTCAGAGGACGAAATTTTTGCAGAGGCAGGAGCTTCCCTTACAGCAGTTTGCCTTTTTGCTCTTAAAAACTCTCTTGCAGGAATGGAGTTTGCATACGGCATACCCGGTAGCATCGGCGGAGCGGTTTATATGAACGCAGGTGCCTATGGCGGAGAGATGAAAGATATAATAAAAAATGTTCAAAGTCTTGATAAATCTTTGAATCTTGTTGAACGCCCTTTAGAAGATTTAGGGCTCGGTTATAGAGAAAGCGTATATAAATCAAACGGCGAGATTATTACAGGTGTTACATTAAAGCTTAAAAAGGGAAATATCCACGATATTTCAAAACAAATGGAACTTTTAATGGGCAAACGCCAAACCTCGCAACCATTAGATTTTGGCAGCGCAGGAAGCACCTTTAAAAGACCGGTTGGTTACTATGCCGCGGCACTTATTGATGAATGTGGACTTAAAGGCCTCTCTGTAGGAGATGCGCAGGTAAGTGAAAAACACGCAGGTTTTGTCATAAATAAGGGAAAAGCCACATGTAACGATGTTCTAAAACTTATTGAAGAAATAAAAGATACAGTTTACACAAAGAAAGGCGTAAAGCTTGAAACGGAAGTAATCTTTGTTGGGAGATAAACAAAAATGGAATTGGTAATAGTAACAGGAATGTCAGGAGCAGGTAAATCAACTGCAGTTAATGCTCTTGAAGATATGGGCTTTTATTGTGTTGATAATCTGCCGCCTAAAATCATTCCTTCTTTTGTTGATTTATCAAAACATAAAAGTGAAATGCTTAGCCGTCTTGCTATCGTAACAGATAGTCGAGGCGGAGAACTTTTCAGTGATATAACAGAGGTTTTAGACGGTTTTGATAAAGAGGGTATGAGCTATAGAATTATATTTTTCGATACCTCGGACGACGAGATTATCAGAAGATATAAAGAAAACCGCCGAAGCCATCCGCTTTTGGACAAAAACGTTTTGTCGTTACAGTCTGCAATAACAAAAGAAAGAGAAATGCTTTCAAATATAAAAGAGAGGGCAGATTTTGTTATTGATACTACATATATGGGCTCCGCTCAGCTAAAAGAAAAATTGTCTTCCATTTTCCTTACTTCTGAAAAAACAGGCTTAAAAATTCAGGTTATGTCCTTCGGCTTTAAATATGGTTTTGCCTCTGAAGCGGACCTTGTTTTTGACATAAGATGTCTTCCAAACCCTTTTTATGAAAAGGAGCTGAAGAATAAAACAGGCTTGGAGCAAGAGGTAAAGGATTTTGTTTTATCAAGCTCTGAGGCTAAAGAATTTTACACAAAGCTTGTGGAATTTCTGGAATTTTCATTGCCTCTTTATAAAAAAGAAGGCAAGAGTAATATTATTATTGCATTTGGTTGCACCGGCGGTAAACATCGCTCTGTAACCTTTGCAGAGCTTTTTTCAAAAGCCATAAAAGATGATGGCTACGAGGTGGTTGTTAACCACAGAGATATTGAAAAAAAGAATAGATAGGGGAATTTATGTCTTTTACAAACGATGTAAAAACTGAATTGTGCGGTATCAGACAGGGAGCTGCTTTAAACCTTGCAGAATGTTACGGTATGCTTCTTTTCTGTAAGGTTTTTTCCTTTAATGAAATAAAACTTCAAACCGGTTCTAAGGCATCGGCAGAACGATTTGCTTATCTTTTAAGGACAAGCTTTGATATTTTTCCTGAAATAATAGAGGGAGGAAATAAAAAACCTTGTTATCGCGTTAAGGTAGTAAGCCTTGCCGACATAAAAAAGATTATGTACCATTTTGGCTATAAGCCAAATACAAAAATAACGCTGGAACAAAAATTTTTAAAAACCGAGGGAAGTCTGGGAGCTTTTCTCAGAGGAGCTTTTTTATCCTGCGGACTTGTTTCAGACCCTAATAAAGAGTATCGAATGGATTTTTCCGTAAAATTTGAAACTCTGGCTAATGAATTTAAAGAACTGTTTGCTGATAAATACATTAATTTCAAAATCACAAATCGAGGAAGAGATTATGTGGTTTACACTAAAAAAAGCGAAGAGATAGAAGACCTTTTGACCTTAATGGGTGCAGGTGGAGAAACCCTTAATCTTATAAACGTTAAAATTTATAAAAGTCTTCGCAATAAAAGTAACAGAATTAACAATTTCGAAACTTCAAACATAGTAAAAACTGCAAATACGGCGTATATACAAAGAACCGCAATAGAAAAATGGGAGAAAAACGGCAAACTGAAAACTCTTCCGGAGGAACTGTATGAGGTGGCAATTCTGCGCCTTGAAAATCCCGACCTTTCTCTTTCGGCTCTCAGTAAACTTTCAAAAACAAAACTTACTCGTTCGGGTTTTAACCATAGAATGACGAAACTTATGGAAATAATAAATAAGGAGGTATAAAAGTGGACTTTGTACATTTACATCTTCATAGTGAGTATAGCCTTTTAGACGGCGCTTGCCGTATAGAAGAAATTTGTCGCGCCGCAAAAGATTTGGGACAAAATGCAGTTGCTATTACCGACCACGGTGTAATGTACGGAGCCATCGATTTTTATAAAGCCGCTAAAAAGGAAGGCGTAAAGCCTATAATCGGTTGCGAGGTTTACGTAGCCCATAGCAGTCGTTTTAATAAAGATAAAAATAAGGATTCAGGTTATAATCACTTAGTTTTGCTTTGTAAGAATGAAACAGGCTATAAAAATCTTATTAAAATGGTTTCTCTGTCTTTTACAGAGGGATTTTATTTTAAACCACGAATTGATAAAGAACTTCTTAAAAACCATAGCCAAGGTCTAATTGCCCTTTCTGCCTGTCTTGCAGGGGAAATTCCTTCTGCTCTTATGAAAGGGGATTATGAAAGTGCAAAGGAAGCAGTTCTTTGGTATAAAAGTGTCTTTGGAGAAGACTATTATCTGGAACTTCAAAATCACGGTCTTGAAGAGCAGATAAAAATCAACCCTTTAATTAAACAGTTGTCACAAGAGACGGGCGTCGCTCTTGTTGCAACAAACGACGTTCATTACGTGAAAAAGCAAGACGCTAAAATGCAAAAGGTTTTAATCTGCATACAAACTGATAAGAAACTAAACGAGGAAAATCCTCTGGCTTTTTCAACTGATGAGTTTTATCTTAAATCGGCAGAGGAAATGAATAACCTTTTTGCCGATACGCCATGTGCTATAGAAAACACTGTAAAAATAGCCGAAAAATGTAATTTTGACTTTGAACTGGGACATATCAAACTTCCTGTTTTTGATATTGGAGATAAAAACCACTTTGAGTTTTTCAGAGAAAAATGCTTTGAGGGATTATATAAAATAAAGGGCGAAAACCCACCTGAAGAGTATGTAAATCGCCTGAATTACGAGCTTGAAACCATTAATAAAATGGGTTACGTGGACTATTATCTAATAGTTCAGGACTTTGTAAACTATGCAAAAAACTCTAATATACCGGTGGGTCCGGGCAGAGGTTCAGGCGCAGGCAGTCTTGCGGCATACTGCATAGGCATTACAGGAATAGACCCTATTAAATACAACCTGTTCTTCGAGCGCTTTTTAAATCCTGAAAGAGTATCTATGCCTGACTTTGATATTGACTTCTGTTACGTTAACAGACAAAAGGTAATAGATTACGTTATAAAAAAATACGGTAGCGAAAAGGTTGCTCAAATTGTTACCTTTGGTACAATGGCGGCAAGAGCAGCAGTTCGTGACGTTGGTAGAGTAATGAATATACCTTACGCTACTTGTGACCGCACTGCAAAGTTAATACCCAGAACCCTTGGAATAACAATAGAAAAAGCCATAGAAGAAACCCCTGACCTTAAACTTCTTTACAACTCTGACCAAGAGGTAAAAGAACTTCTTGATATGGCAAAAAGGGTAGAGGGAATGCCCAGACACGCTTCAACCCACGCAGCCGGAGTAGTTATTTCTGACCGAGCAGTATGGGAGTATGTACCGTTGGCGCTCAACGATAATTCGGCTGTTACTCAGTATACGATGACCTCTTTGGAGGAATTGGGGCTTTTAAAAATGGACTTTTTAGGGCTTAGAAACCTTACCATTATCAGAGAAGCTCAAAACCATATAAAAAAGCACCAACCCAATTTTCATATTGATAATATTCCTCTTGATGATAAAGAAACCTATAAAATGATGTCAGAGGGCTTTACCGACGGAATATTCCAGTTTGAATCCGAGGGCATGAAGAACGTTTTAAGACAGTTTAGGCCCGAAAGAATAGAAGACCTAACGGCCATTTTGTCTCTTTACAGACCGGGTCCTATGGATTCTATTCCTAAATACATTCATAATCGCCATAATCCGAAGGATATAAAATACGATACACCTCTTTTAAAACCCATTCTTGATGTTACCTACGGATGTATAGTTTATCAGGAACAGGTTATGCAGATTTTCCGAACCCTTGCAGGCTATTCCCTAGGCAGGGCAGATATTGTGCGCCGTGCAATGTCAAAGAAAAAGCACGACGTTATGAAAAACGAAAAACAAGCCTTTATTTATGGACAAAAGGATGAAAACGGCAATATTATATGTACAGGCGCAGTCAATAATGGGGTTAGTGAAAAAGCGGCAGAAAAAATCTTCGATGAAATGTCAGCTTTTAGTTCCTATGCCTTTAATAAATCTCACGCCGCCGCATATTCCTTTGTGTCTTACCAAACAGCATATTTAAAATGCCATTACCCAAAGGAATATATGTCTGCACTAATGAGCGCCGCATTGGATGATTCAAATAAAATAGCTTTTTATACCGCAGAATGTAACAGATTAGGGCTTAAAGTTCTGCCACCGCATATAAACAAGAGTTATGAAAGCTTTACCCCTGTTGAAGAGGGCATCCGCTTTGGATTATGCGCTATTAAAAATATAGGAGAAGGATTCGTATCTCGTCTTATTAAAAACAGGGCAGAACAGGGAAATTATACTTCTATGTATGATTTTTGCAGTAGAAATTGCGGTCTCGACTTTAACCGCCGAGCCTTAGAGGGCCTTATTAAAAGCGGAGCCTTAGACGGTTTGGAATTGAACCGTAAAACTATGCTTTTTGGCGCCGATATGGTGTTGAACGCGGTAAGTGACGAGAAAAAATATTATTCATCAGGTCAGATGGATATTTTTTCAGAGGGTGGAGAAACAAATAGTATAACATTAACACCAATGGAAGAGATGAGTGAAGATATAAAGCTTTCTATGGAAAAGGAAGCAACAGGGCTTTACCTCTCAGGGCATCCTCTCAGTCAGTACGTAAATTACGCAAAAAGTATTAATTCCCCAAGCATTTCTCAGGTGTTGGCCGGCAGCTTTGAAGACAATAGCCGCATTACAACCCTTTGTATGATAAGCGGAATTAAAACAAAACTGACAAAAAGTGATACCCTCATGTCATATTTAAACGTGGAAGATATGAGCGGAAGCATTTCAGTAACCGTATTTCCTAAAATATATAACGAGTACAGATATTTACTGAAAGAGGGAGCAATACTACTAGTATCTGCAAGAGTTCAGGAGCGGGAAGACAAGCCTTATGAACTATTGGCAGAGAGTTTTAGCGTGTTGCCGCAAAATGCAGATAAAACACCTGCAAAAAGCATAAAAAAAGGTCTCTATTTAAGAGTGCCCAGTGTTAATTCTTCTAAATTTAATGAGGTAAAGGCAGTTCTGTCTAACCATCCGGGTCAAATTCCCGTATATATAATAGAAGAAGGCGGAAAGCGCCTTTTGGCACCAAAAGAACTGTGGGTACGCTCAGATAATGAGATTTTACAGAAATTATGCAAAATATTGTCAGAAAATAACGTAAAACTAGTTGATTAATTGATTTTTTTATATTATAATGATTTTTAATGAAAAATTATGGAGTGATTTTTACAATGAAAACCATAGGCGTACTAACAAGTGGCGGAGACGCACCCGGCATGAATGCTGCCATCCGAGCAGTTGTTAGAGCAGGAATTTCAAAAGGAATGAAAATAAAAGGAGTTAGACGTGGTTACAGCGGCTTAATTGACGGAGATATTATTGATTTAGACGCTCGTTCTGTTTCAGATATTATACATCGTGGCGGTACAATGCTTTATACTGCTCGTTGTCCTGAATTTAAAACTCAGGAGGGTATTGATAAGGGCGTTGCAACCTGTAAAGAACATGGTATCGAAGGCATCGTAGTAATCGGTGGTGATGGTTCCTTCAGGGGCGCAAGAGACCTTTCTTTAAACGGAATTCCTTGCGTAGGAATCCCCGGTACAATCGATAACGACATTTCATCTACCGAGTATACCTTAGGCTTTGATACTGCTATGAACACTGTTGTAGAAATGGTTGACAGACTAAGAGATACCTCGCAGTCTCACGAGCGTTGTACAGTTGTTGAAGTTATGGGTAGAAAAGCAGGTTATCTTGCTTTAGAGACAGGAATTGCAGTAGGTGCTACAAGCATTCTTGTTCCTGAAGTAGAGTATGATTTGCAAAAAGATGTAATCGATAAAATAAATGAAATAAAGAAGACCGGCAAAAAACACTTTATAGTAATTGTTGCAGAAGGTGTAGGCGGAACCGACGAAATTGCTAAAAATATTCAGGCCGCAACCGGTATTGACACAAGAGCAACTATTCTGGGCCACGTTCAAAGAGGCGGTAACGCAAGTGTACGTGACAGAGTTATGGCAAGTGTAATGGGTTATCACGCAGTTTCCTTGTTGGAAAAGGGCGTAGGCAACCGCGTTGTTGTTTTGCGTAACGACCAAATTTTAGATAAAGATATTTACGAAGCTCTTGCTATGCCAAAAGAGTTTGACCTTGAAAAATTCAAAATGGCAACCGAACTTGCCGTCTAATTGGAGTTATTTATGTTTGACGTAAAGAAAACAACCCAAAATCTTATTGCTTGGATAAGTGATTTTTTCGATAAAAACGGAAAAGGCTGTAATGCAGTAGTGGGTATTTCTGGTGGCAAAGATAGCTCTATAGTAGCTGCTTTGTGCGTGGAAGCGCTTGGTAAAGATAGGGTAATCGGAGTATTAATGCCTAACGGCAAGCAAAGTGATATTGATATGGCTAAATTGCTTATCTCTCATCTTGGCATTAAGGCAATTGAGGTAAACATCCAAGATGCTTTTAACGGAGTTATAAAAGGTATAAACGAGGGTGTGCTTATGGAGGGTATGGAAACTCCTGAGATTACAACCCTAACAAAAAACAACCTTCCCAGCAGACTTCGTATGGCAACTCTTTATGCCGTTTCTCAAAGCCTTAACGGAAGGGTAGCAAACACCTGTAATCTTTCTGAGGATTATGTTGGCTATTCTACACGATATGGCGATAGCGTAGGAGATTTTAGTCCCTTGTCACGACTTACCGTAACCGAAGTTAAAGAAATAGGCAAATATCTAAGACTACCTGAAGCTTTGGTAGAAAAAGTTCCATCTGACGGACTTTGCGGTAAAACCGATGAAGATAATTTAGGCTTTACTTATGCGGTACTGGACAGATATATCAGAACAGGCATTTGTGATGATGAGAAAACGAAAGAACTCATTGATAAACGACATAGGGCAAATCTTTTTAAACTGGAACTAATGCCTTGCTTTGAGTATAAAGAAGATTAAAAAACTGCTGGCAACCCTTTGGTTTGCCAACAGTTTTTTTCAAATTTAAAATAAATCTTGTAAAATTTGACATTTTGCGATATATTATTATTAATATTAAAATTAGGAGGAGAATTATGACAAAGGTAAATAAAAAATTAAATTTGATACCCCTTCTGTTATTTGCGGCATTTATAGTTGTAATGGTTGTTGCGGCATTTACTACAACTGCAGATTCTGTGCAACAGTCATTCTGGGCTCTTGTGCCACCAATTCTTGCAATTTCTTTAGCTCTTGCAACTAAAGAAGTTTACAGTTCGCTTTTTGCGGGCATTTTAGCAGGTGGTTTGCTTTATTCAGGCTTTAACTTTGAAGGCACTATTAATCATATCTTTAATGGTGTTTATGAGGTTGAGGGTGAAGAGGTAAAATACGGTATTATTAACGTGCTTTCCGATAACTACAACGTAGGAATTCTTATATTCCTTGTAATTCTCGGAGCAATGGTTGCTCTTATGAACAGAGCAGGCGGTTCTGCAGCATTCGGACGTTGGGCAGCATCCCACATTAAATCCCGTGTAGGCGTTATGCTTTCCACCATTTTACTTGGCGTACTTATCTTTATAGATGACTATTTCAACTGCCTAACAGTTGGTAGCGTTATGCGTCCTGTAACCGATAAGCAGAAAATTTCTCGTTCAAAACTCGCATATCTGATTGACGCGACCGCAGCACCTGTCTGCATTATAGCACCAATTTCTTCTTGGGCTGCTGCAGTTTCAGGCTTTGTTGAGGGCGAAAATGGTATGGCTCTATTCCTTAAGTCAATTCCTTTCAACTTCTATGCGCTTCTTACAATCGTTATGATGGTTACAATGGTGCTTATGAAGGTGGATTACGGTCCAATGGCTAAACATGAAGAAAACGCTCTTAACGGAGACCTTTTCTCTGGTAAAAGAGTTGTTGAAGACAGCGAAGCAGAGGCTAACGAAAACGGAAAGGTTATTGACCTTGTTTTCCCAATTGTTACCCTTATCATCTGCTGCATTATCGGTATGATTTATACCGGTGGATTCTTCTCAGGTACCGATTTCGTTACCGCTTTTTCACAGTGTGATGCACCTTTGGGCTTAGTGTTCGGTTCCTTTATTGCTATGGTTCTGACTCTTGCTTTCTATCTAGTTAGAAACGTGCTTAATTTCTCGGACTGTATGGCTTGCTTACCAAAGGGATTCAAGGCAATGGTTCCTGCAATCCTAATCTTAACACTTGCTTGGTCTTTGAAATCAATGACCGACAGTCTTGGCGCTGCAGAGTATGTAGCAGGTCTTGTTGAAAGTGGCGCAGGCTCACTTATGAACTTCCTTCCTGCAATTATCTTCCTTATTGCTGTGGGTCTTTCTTTTGCTACAGGTACCTCTTGGGGAACCTTTGGAATTCTTATTCCTATAGTTGTTTCTGCATTCCAGACAGTAGATTATCAGCTTATGATAGTTGCAATTTCTGCTTGTATGGCAGGTGCAGTTTGCGGTGACCACTGCTCACCAATTTCAGATACCACCATTATGGCTTCTGCAGGTGCAGAGTGTGTCCACGTAAACCATGTTTCAACTCAGCTTCCTTATGCGCTTACTTGCGCAGCAATCGCTTTTGTAACTTACATAGTTGCCGGATTTACAACAAGTGCAGTAATTTCACTACCTGTTGGTATTGTTTTAATGGTAGGAACACTTATCACTATTAAACTTATTTCCAAGAAAAAGGCATAAGTGCTAAATAACAAATAACAAAAAACAACCATCACAAGATGGTTGTTTTTTTATATCTTTTTCAAGATTTTATTAAGCTTTGATACAGGAAGACCCACTACGTTAAAGTAATCGCCCTTTATCTTTTCCACCAGCAAAGAGCCATAACCTTGGATTCCGTATGCACCGGCTTTGTCACTATATTCTTTTATGCTTATATAGTTGTCAATTTCCTCTTGACTAAGGGGGTAAAAGGTAACTAAGGTAGTCTCGGAAAAACTAATACTCTTGCCCTCTTTAAAAATGGCACAACCTGTGATAACCTGGTGGGTTTTGCCGCTTAAAGCCAAAAGCATTCTTCTGGCGTCGTTCTCATCTTTAGGTTTGCCTAAAATTTTTCCGTCGCAGATAACAACAGTGTCACAACCAATAACAGTATCTGAAGGATTGTCCTCAAAAACTGATTTTGCTTTCCTGACACTTAAAAACTCTGCTGCACTTTCCGCATCAATGCCTTCTGGTAGAGTTTCATCAATATTTGCGGGAATAATTTTAAAATCTTTTGTAATAATGGAAAAGAGTTCTTCTCTTCTGGGAGAAGCCGATGCCAAAACTATCATTTTATAAGCTCCTTAAAGTATGGTAAAGCCCTCTCAATAGTCTTTGTGTCAACACAGTAGGAAATTCGAACGTAATCTTTGCAACCGAAACTTTCTCCCGGCACGATGAGAATGTTTTTATCTTTAGCCAGGTTGGAAAATTCATTTCCGTCGCCCTTTGGAGATTTGACAAAGAGATAAAAAGCACCGTCCGGATGCATACAGGAATAACCCATCTGGGTTAAGCTTTCGAAAAGAAGTTTTCTGTTAGTGTCATAAACAGATAGGTCGGGTTTTACTGACGCGCATTCTGTAATTACCCTTTGAAGAAGAGAGGGGGCACAAACATAGCCCAACGCTCTGCCTGTTCCTGCTACCGCAGCATAAATTTCTTTTGAATTTTGGGCAGACTTTGGAACGTAAACGTAGCCAATTCTCTCCCCGGGCAAAGAAAGAGACTTGCTGTAAGAATAACAAACAATAGTATTTTCATAAATGTTTGGAACAAAAGGAAGGGTTATATTATCATAAA
>JAZNBQ010000009.1:0-3229 GCA_045587065.1 Acutalibacteraceae bacterium
AAAAAGATTATTATGCTCACAGGCGACCATATTTCAACAGCAATTACCGTTGCTAAAAAGGTTGGTATTTTATCAAAAGACAGTGAGGCTATCAGTTGCAATGAATTAGCAAATTTTACAGACGAAGAACTGACAGACAAAATTAAAAGTTGCACCGTTTTTGCTCGTGTTTCCTCAGAAGATAAACTGCGAATTGTTAAAATTTTAAAAGAACAAGGTGAAAACGTTTTAGTAACCGGAGATAGCATTAACGACTCCTATGCTCTTAGAGAAGCCGATATCGGTTGTTCAATGGGTCTTACCGCCACCGATATGGTTAACTACTCTGCAGACATGATAATTACAGATAATAAGTTTTCTTCCCTGTTTTCAGCTATTTGTGAAAGTTACAGTACAATTGAAAAAATAAAACGAGGCATTCATTTTACTGTAACCTGTGGAATTATTGAAGGTTTGTTAATTTTACTGGGCAGTCTGATATTTAAAAAAGTTCCATTTTCAATTCCTTCATTGCTAGTCTTCAACACAGTGTTTGCTCCTCTTTTGGTTCTAGCATTTTCTCTTGAAAAGCATAATAAAGAAAAATTAAGTAAGAAATTAGATAATTTCTTAAATGTAAAATCCATATTAACCGCTATTATACCGACAATTATCATCTCAGCATTTACTCTTATCGGTTTTGGCAGTGCTTTAAAAAGCTCATATTTTTCTGCAATTTCTGCTGCATTTCTAATTATGACAATCGGTTTAATAATTCATAGCTTTACAGCAAATACAAAAAACCCCTTGTTTTCATTAAACACATTAAACTTCAGAATTGTACCGTTAGCCGCACTTATATTGCTTGTATTAACACTATTATTAACCTTATCTCCAATTGGTACCATAGTGTCATTTGAAACAATAACGTCAATTAAAGTTTGGACTATCTTACTTTGCGGTGTTAGTGTTTTAATAACAGATGAACTTTTAAAGTTCTTTATAAAATAAATAAAAGGCTTAGTTTTAACTAAGCCTTTTATTTTATCTTATTAATGCTATTGCTTCAGATAACGATGAAACTCCTATTAGCCTAATCTTATCTTCATACTTTGAAAGATTTTTTAATGAAGCATATGGAACAACACATTCTTTAAAGCCCAGGCGTGTTGCCTCTGATATTCTTTCAATAATTTTTGGTATTGTTCTGATTTCACCGGAAAGTCCTACTTCTCCAAAAATTACCATATCATCGTTAATTGGTATATCACGAAGGCTTGAGACAAGCGCCATTGCAACAGATAAATCCACCGCAGGTTCTTCAAGTTTTAAGCCGCCTACAATATTAAGATAAGCGTCTAAATTTGAAAAGAATAGCCCTTCCCTTTTTTCTAACACCGCTAAGATTAGATTTAACCTATTATAATCAAAACCGGTAGACATTCTTCTGGGATTACCAAATCCGGTTGCAGTTACAAGAGCTTGTACTTCAGCAAGTATTGGCCTTGTGCCTTCCATAACACACGTAATGGCAGAACCTGACACGCCGCTTATTCTTCCGGATAAAAGCATAGCAGATGGATTTTCTACCTGCATAAGACCTTCCTCAGTCATTTCAAATACGCCAATTTCGTTAGTAGATCCAAATCGATTTTTAACTGCTCTTAAAATTCTGTATGATTGATTTCGTTCGCCCTCAAAATATAACACAGTATCAACAATATGCTCTAAAACCTTTGGACCTGCGATATCTCCGCCTTTGTTAACGTGACCAACTATAATTATCGGTATATCCAGTGATTTGCCAACGCTAAGGAAAAGATTAGATGTCTCTCTTACCTGTACAATGCTTCCTGCAGATGAAGATAACTCGTCAATTTTCATAGTTTGAATAGAGTCAATCATTATTAAATCAGGTTTATCTGTTTTTATGTAATCACAAATAGCTTCTGCGTTGGTTTCGGTTAAAATATTTAAATTAGGATTGTCAACACCCAGTCTGTTAGCGCGCAGTTTTAATTGAACCTGAGATTCTTCGCCGGAAACATATAAAACCTTGGTATCGGCGCTTATATTTTTGCATATCTGAAGCAAAATTGTAGATTTACCAATACCTGGATCACCACTGATTAAAGAAACAGAACCTTTAACTATTCCACCGCCCAAAACTCTATCAAGTTCTGAAATATTGGTACTTATTCTGTGTTCATTAGAATATGAAATGTCACTTAAAGGTACTGCCTGGACAGCCTTTGCTGCAGTCACTTTTGATACTGTTGCTTTTGACGTGTTAACAACCTCTTCGTTCATAGTGTTCCATTGATTACACTGAGGACACTTGCCACTCCATTTAGGGTTTTCATATCCACATTCGCTACAAATAAATACACTTTTGTATTTTCCCTGCATTTTATTTCTCTCCGCTTTTATTAAAATATTCTTGTATACCACAAAAGATAGCAAAAGCCATTTTAGACTGATAGTCATCGTTTTTTAGTAAAGATAATTCTTTATTGTTGCTTAAAAAACCACACTCTACAATTACAGAAGGTATTTTAGCATTGTACAATAAATATGTGCTTTTATTACCTTTCTTAACTATTCTCTCATTATCTTTTTGTAAAAGTGAAACTATTAGTTTTTGTATTGACTGACCCAACTCAACAGACATTGGATTGTTGGGTGAATAAAAAACTTGCGCACCGGTTGCTGTAGACGTTGTAAATTTATTCAAATGAACACTTACAAACACTCCATCTTTTGTTTCATTAATTATTTTCAACCGTTCTTTTAAGTCGCTTTTTTTGCGGTCACTAATTACCTTTGATTCAGTATTATCAGTTGCATCATCTGTGGTGCGCGTCATGATAACCTCGTAACCAAAAAGCTTTAACATCTCGCAAAGCTTTAGCGAAATATTCAAATTTATATCTTTTTCAACAGTTCCATCGTTTGCAACTGCACCACCATCAAACCCGCCGTGGGCTGAGTTAGCCAATACTACACTTTTTTGTTTATCTTGTATATTTTGTCGATTTTTGACTGTGGAAAACGATCAAATTTTCCACTCAATCTTGATTTCTCTCTTGCCACTCTTTTGGAGCTTTCTGATGAAGATTTTGCTTATAAATTCATCGGCAATCTCGAATGTAAGGGTGTCAATTTTTCGGTACTTTTCGAGTATAGATTTAGTATCCGTTTTTGTCTCGGCGCCCGAAAGGGCTACAAGCTTTGATTTCAAAATTTCGAT
>JAZNBQ010000010.1:0-2812 GCA_045587065.1 Acutalibacteraceae bacterium
TAAAATAGAAGAAAAATTTTCAAATTTATAAAAATCTTGACTGAAACTATAAGTAAATATATAATTATTTAAATAATATTATTATTGAGAGGTCTTATAAATGAAAAGAATTATGACCATTCAGGACATTTCCTGCGTGGGTAAATGTTCGCTTACCGTGGCGCTTCCTGTTATATCTGCCGCAGGAATAGAAACCTCGGTTTTGCCTACGGCGGTGCTTTCTACCCATACGGCGTTTCCCAGTTTTACCTTTAAGGATTTAACCGATGAAATCGAGCCAATAGGGGACACTCTTAAAAAATTAGACATGGATTTTGATGCTCTTTATACAGGCTACCTTGGTTCCTTCAGACAAATAAAGCTTGTGGAAGATTTTATTGATAAATTTAAAACCAAAGATAATTTTGTTCTTGTAGACCCTGCTATGGCAGATAACGGAAAGCTCTATAGCGGATTTGATGAGGAGTTTGCTCACAGAATGGCTCTTCTTTGCTCTAAATCCGACCTTATTATTCCAAATCTTACAGAAGCATCTTTTATGCTACATATACCATATAAGGAAGACTACGACGAGGAATATATAAAAGAACTGTTAGTAAAATTAACTCAGCTTGGCGCTAAATCTGCAGCAATTTCAGGGGTTAGTTTTAATGATAAGGAAATAGGCTTTTACTTATATAATAGTGAAACAAAGGAGTTTTCTTCATATTTTAATCAAAGACTTCCTGTTTTGTATCACGGCACAGGAGACGTTTTTGCTTCGGCTACTCTTGCAGGTTATATGAATGGACTTAGTGTTCACGAAAGTTTGGTTCTTGCAACTGATTTTACACTTGAGGCAATGAAATATACTCTAAAGGACCAAAACCGTCGTTTTTATGGTGTAAACTTTGAAGAAGCGATACCTTTTTTAATTGAAAAAATAAATTTTTTAAAAAATGCTTGACAAACCTTTAAAAGTGTGATAAAACAATAATAGTAACTATTACTGATTTTAAAGGAGGGCAAAACAATGAAAAATTATTCTCGACAAAGAGAGGCTATTGTTAATGCCCTTCAAAACACTACCGCCCATCCAACGGCGTCTACAGTGTATGAAACAGTAAGAGAAACTATACCTAATATAAGCCTTGGCACAGTTTATCGAAATCTTGCGGCACTGGCCGAAGATGGACAGATAAAGCAGTTGTCGGTAGGAGACGGAAGCGACCATTTCGACGGAGATATCTCTCCTCACAGTCATTTTTACTGCGAAAAATGCGGAAGGGTTTCAGATGTTGATTACGTAGCAGACAGTGCCTATTCTGATTTAGAAAAGGATTACGGCTTTAAGGTAAAAGCATCCTCGCTTGTTCTTTGCGGAACATGTAAGGATTGCAGTAAAGATTAAATTTTAAATTATTTTGGAGGAAAGTTATTATGAAAAAGTATGTTTGCTTAATTTGCGGTTATGTTCACGAAGGAGACAGCGCACCTGATGCTTGCCCTGTTTGCAAAGCACCAAAAGAGAAATTCAAAGAGCAGGCAGGAGAGAAAACCTGGGCTGCAGAGCATGTTGTAGGAATTGCCAAAGGCGTAGATGAGAGAATTATTTCCGGTCTTCGCGAGAACTTTAACGGCGAGTGCTGTGAAGTTGGTATGTATCTTGCAATGTCAAGAGTTGCTCACAGAGAAGGCTATCCTGAAATTGGTCTTTACTGGGAAAAGGCAGCTTTAGAAGAGGCAGAGCACGCTGCTAAGTTTGCAGAGCTTTTAGGAGAGGTTTTAACCGATTCTACAAAGAAAAATCTTGAGATGAGAGTAGATGCGGAAAACGGCGCTACCATGGGCAAATTTGAACTTGCTAAACTTGCAAAGGAATTAGGCCTTGATGCTATTCACGATACCGTTCACGAAATGGCTCGCGACGAGGCTCGCCACGGCAAGGCATTTGAGGGCTTGCTCAACAGATACTTCGGTTAATAAATTTTGGGCGGTCTTGAGCGACCGCCCTTTTTTAAAAGGAGTTGATCTTATGTTAGACAAAAAGGTTATTGAACTTTTAAACGACCAGATAAACAAGGAATTTTACAGCGCCTATCTTTATTTGGATATAGCAAATTACTATACCGAAAATGATTTAGACGGTTTTGCAAATTGGTACACCATTCAGGCGCAGGAAGAGCGTGATCACGCACTGCTGTTTTTGAAATATTTGCAAATCAACAGTATCCCCGTAGAGCTTAAGGCTATTGACAAACCCGATAAAGCCTTTAGCAACCACCTTGATCCGTTACTTGCAGGTGCCGAACATGAACGGTTTGTAACCGCGCTTATACATAATATTTATGATACGGCTTATTCGGTTAAAGATTTCAGAACAATGCAGTTTTTGGACTGGTTTGTTAAGGAGCAAATGGAAGAGGAAGAAAACGCCGATAAGATGGTTAATAAATATAACCTGTTCGGCGACGATCCAAAAAGTCTTTATCTGTTGGACCAAGAGCTTGCTTCAAGAATTTATACCGTTCCAAACCTTACCCTATAGTTGAAAAAACACCTTGGATGTGCTATCATAACGGTAGCACATCTTTTGTTTTGAGGAGTGATTTTGTGAAAACTTTTAATTCGAAAAGAACTTTAGCTGCGTTTGTTTTAATTGCTATATATTGCATATTTAATATTTTTAGCACATTTATTACAACTTTAAAGTTTTCTAATATAAATAACACTTTTGTGTCCTTGATTCCGATATTTTTGATACTGTGTTATTTATTTTTTGAAGACAAAACATTTAAATTTAAGAAATATATGTTTCCATTAGCATTTGGTA
>JAZNBQ010000011.1:0-16551 GCA_045587065.1 Acutalibacteraceae bacterium
TACCACAGCCAAGACCGACGAAGAAGCTCGTGAGTTATTAACTCTCATGGGTGCTCCGTTTGCAAGATAAGGAGAAGGAACATGGCTAAGACATCTATGAAAGTTAAGCAGGCAAGACCTGCAAAGTTTTCTACAAGAGCATATAACAGATGTAAAATCTGTGGCCGCCCCCATGCTTATCTTCGCAAATACGGCGTATGCCGCATCTGTTTCAGAGAGTTAGCATATAAGGGCGAGATTCCCGGCGTAAAGAAAGCCAGCTGGTAAAAGGAGGACGACTGCAATGCAAATCACCGATACAATCGCAGACATGCTTACAAGAATTCGTAACGCATCTTCTGCAAAACACGATTCGGTTGATGTACCTGCTTCAAATGTAAAGAAGGCAATCGCCCAGATTTTACTTGATGAAGGTTACATTAGCAGCTTTACCGTTGTTGAAGACGGAAAGCAGGGCGTAATTCACATTGTTTTGAAATACGGCCAAAACAAATCGCAGGTTATTACAGGTCTTAGAAGAGTATCTAAACCTGGCTTGCGTATCTACACAAACGTTGAGGATATGCCAAAGGTTATGAAAGGCCTTGGTATTGCGATTCTTTCCACCTCAAAGGGTATCATGACCGATAAGCAGGCAAGAGCTAACAATGTTGGCGGCGAAGTCCTTGCTTATGTATGGTAAGGAGGTGCTGATATGTCAAGAATAGGAAATAAACCTATCGCAATTCCTGCAGGAGTTGAGGTAAAGGTTGACGGTTCAACCGTAGTAGTTAAAGGACCTAAGGGTGAACTTACAAACACTTTCAATGCTGATATGGCTATTGCCGTTGAGGGAAATGAAGTTGTTGTTACCCGTCCTTCTGATGATAAGCAGCACCGCTCACTTCACGGCCTTACACGTACACTTATTGCTAACATGGTAATGGGCGTATCTGAAGGCTTCAAGAAGGAACTTAAAGTAAACGGCGTTGGTTACCGTGTTGCTAAACAGGGCAAAGACCTTAACTTAACACTCGGTTTCTCACATCCCGTTGTATTTTCTGAGGTTCCAGGCATCACTATTGATGTTCCGGACCCCAACACAATCATCGTTTCAGGACCTGACAAACAGCAGGTTGGACAGTTTGCGGCAGAAATCCGCGAGAAACGTCCACCGGAGCCTTACAAGGGCAAGGGCATCAGATATGTTGATGAGTATGTCCGCCGTAAAGAAGGTAAAGCCGGCAAGGGCGCTAAGAAATAATAAAAGGAGTGTATTAAAATGGTTAACAAGCCTGATTCAAACAAGGCTCGTCTCCGCAAACACTTACGTGTTCGTGGAAAAATCAGTGGTACTGCAGAGTGCCCACGTCTTAACGTATTTCGCTCCAATTGCAATATCTACGCCCAGCTGATAGATGATGTTAAGGGAGTAACCCTCGTTTCTGCTTCAAGTCTTGAAAAAGATTTTGGTGAAGCAAAGGGCAATTGCGAAACTGCCCATAAAGTTGGACTATTGATTGCTGAACGTGCCGTTGCTAAAGGCATCTCCGAGGTTGTATTTGACCGCGGCGGATACATTTATCACGGACGTGTCAAGGAGCTTGCCGAAGGTGCCCGTGAGGGCGGCCTCAAGTTCTAATACAAGGAGGAGGAATACTTTTGGCTACTAATATAGATGCTACCACTTTAGATTTACAAGAGCGTGTAGTAGCGCTCAATCGTGTATCTAAGACCGTTAAGGGCGGACGTATCATGAAGTTCTCAGCACTTGTTGTTGTAGGTGACGGAAATGGTATCGTAGGCTATGGTCTTGGTAAAGCCGGCGAAGTACCGGATGCTATTCGTAAAGGCATTGAGGATGCTAAGAAGAACCTTATTAAGGTTGCTATCAAGGGTAAAACCATTCCTCACGAAGTTATCGGAGAGTTTGGCGCAGGTCGCGTTCTTCTAAAGCCTGCCGCTCCTGGTACCGGAGTTATTGCCGGCGGTGCAGTACGTGCCGTTGTTGAAATAGCTGGTATTAAAGATATTCGTACCAAGGCTTTACGTTCAAACAACCCTTGCAATGTTGTTCGCGCAACAATTAAGGGACTTTCTGAGCTTCGCAATGCTGATGAAGTAGCAGCAGTTCGCGGAAAATCAGTAAAAGAAATTTTAGGTTAAGGAGGAAGTAAGAAATGGCAACAAAGAAGACTTCCGTTCTTAATATCAAGCTCGTAAAGAGCACCATCGGCTGCAAAAAGGACCAGATTGCTACTGTTGAGTCTTTAGGACTTCACAAGGTAGGCGAGGTTGTAACACAGCCTAAAAATGATGCTACTATGGGTAAGATTAATAAGGTTATCCACCTCGTTGAGGTAACCGAGGCTTAAGTTTTAAGCTTCTATGAGTTTACGTCTTGAGTTCAAGACGACAAGCGGTGAAAACCGCGTACTTTAGCAAGGAGGTGCGAAAAAATGAAACTGCATGAACTTTCCCCCGCATTTGGCTCAACAAAAGAGGCAAAGCGTATAGGCAGAGGTCACGGTTCCGGAAACGGCAAAACTGCCGGTAAGGGACATAAAGGTCAAAAAGCGCGTGCTGGTCGTGGACAGAGTCCAGGATTTGAAGGTGGACAAATGCCACTACAACGTCGTATTCCTAAGCGTGGCTTCAACAATATTTTTGCAAAAGAATATGCAATTATCAACGTTTCCGCTTTAGAGGTGTTTGACGACGGCGCAGCTGTTGATACCGCAGCTTTAGTGGAAAAAGGAATTGTAAAGTCAGCTGACCTTCCTGTAAAGGTTTTAGGAAACGGTAAGCTTACCAAAAAGCTAACTGTTACCGCTGCTGCTTTCTCAGCGTCTGCATCTGAAAAGATTCAGAAGGCTGGCGGAACTGCTGAGGTGAAATAAAGATGCTTGAGATTATTAGAAATGCTTGGAAGACAGTAGATATCCGTAAAAAGATACTTTTCACATTTTTCATCATCATTATTTACCGTATTGGTTCTGTAATTCCTGTTCCCTATATTGATTGGGCTTCCCTTCAGAATAGTGGAACAACAAATGATTTCTTTAGTTACCTATCAATCCTCACCGGTGGTGGACTTGAGTATGGCGCAATTTTTGCAATGTCTGTAACTCCATACATCAACGCATCCATTATCGTTCAGCTTCTTTCTGTTGCTATTCCCGCTCTTGAGCGTTTGGCAAAGGAAGGCGAAGAAGGACAGAAGAAAATTGCTCAGATTACCCGTTTTGCGGCAGTTATTTTAGGTCTCATTCAGGGTGTAGCTTACTTCTTCTATCTAAAGGGTGCAGGTCACTTAACCGTTAAGGGTGGCGCTACCGTTTTTGCTGCTTTCGTTATCATTGCAGCATTTACCGCAGGTTCTGCTCTTGTTATGTGGCTTGGTGAGCAGATTGACGTTAAAGGTATTGGTAATGGTATTTCCATTATCCTTTTCGCAGGTATTATTTCCCGCGGACCTCAGGCAGCTCGTACACTTTGGGCTACCTGGAAATTAGGTCAATATTTCTCAGTAATTGGTATTGTTGTGGCATTCCTTTTAGTTGTTGCATTCATCGTATGGATGACCAACGCAGAAAGAAGAATTCCTGTTCAGTACGCAAAACGCGTACAGGGACGCAAACAGTATGGCGGTCAAAACTCACATATTCCTTTCAAGGTTAATATGTCAGGCGTTATGCCAATCATCTTTGCAAGTTCTATACTAATGCTCCCAACAATGATACTTTCTTTCATGAATAATACAACATCCTCTTTCGCAAAGGTGTTAGCACTCTTTAGCACACAGGGTATTTTCTATGCTCTGCTTTATTTCGGACTTATTATTGGATTTGCTTATTTCTATGCAACCATTCAGTATAATCCGGTTGAAATTGCTAACAACATCCGTAAAAACGGCGGCGCTGTTCCCGGAATTCGTCCAGGAAAACCCACATCGGATTTCTTTGCAAAGGTATTATCAAGAGTTACATTACTTGGTGCTTTATTCCTAAGTGTTATTGCTATCTTACCTATAGTTGTTGGTAACGTAGGACAGATTAATATTTCACTTGGTGGTACATCAATACTAATTCTTGTTGGTGTTGCTCTTGACACTGTCAGAAATATTGAATCACAGATGATGATGCGTCATTACAAGGGATTCCTTGATTAGTATAGGAGGTAAAATAATGAATCTTATACTTTTAGGTGCTCCTGGTGCAGGTAAAGGAACTCAGGCAGAAATCATTTGTGACAAGTTAAATATTCCCGCTATCTCTACCGGCAATATCATTCGTGCAGCAATGAAAAACGGCACAGAGATGGGTAAAAAAGCTAAGGAATATGTGGATGCAGGAAATCTTGTTCCTGATGATGTTGTAATAGGCATTATTAAGGAGCGCCTTTTGGAAGATGACTGCAAAGACGGTTTTATTCTTGACGGATTTCCACGTACCATTCCACAGGCCGAAGCTTTAGATAATATGGGAGTTAAAATCGACCGTGTTATCTCTATTGAGGTTCCTGATGACAAGATAGTTGCTCGTATGTCTGGCAGAAGAGTCTGTGCAAAGTGCGGCGCTAGTTATCATACCGAATATAAAAAGTCGAAGGTTGAAGGCCTTTGCGACCTTTGCGACGGAGAATTAATCTGCCGTAAGGATGACCAGCCTGAAACAGTGCTTGACCGCTTAAACGTTTATCACGAGCAGACCGAGCCTTTAAAGGACTACTATGCAAAGACAGGTAAACTTCGCACAGTTGAAGGACAGGAAGAGGTAGCAGACACAACAAAGCTAACTCTGGCTGCACTGGAACTGTAAATTATGATAGTGCTAAAAACCGGTCGCGAGCTTTCTGTAATGCGAGAGGCTTGCAAAATATCGGCAGAAGCATTAAAATTAATAGGTGAGGCAATCGAGCCGGGGGTTACTACCGCCGAACTTGACAGGATAGCTGAAAAGTTTATATTAAGTAGGGGTGCAACCCCAAACTTTAAAGGCTATCATGGCTATCCTGCAACTGCCTGTATATCTATAAACAATGAGGTTATTCATGGAATACCGACTGGAAAGCGTAAAATCCAAAGCGGCGACATTGTCAGCGTGGATTTAGGTGCTTTGTTCGAGGGGTATCATGGTGATAACGCCGCAACTTTTGCCTGCGGAGATATATCCAGCGAGGCAAAGCGGCTGATAGACACGACCAAAGAAAGCCTTTACGAAGGAATTAAAATGGCTCGTGCAGGCGGCAGAATCGGAGATATCTCAAATGCAATACAGTCGTACGTAGAAGCCCGTGGTTACTCGGTGGTACGAGATTTCGTCGGCCACGGAGTAGGCACAAGCTTACATGAAGCCCCCGAGGTCCCAAATTTCGGCAAAGCCGGAAGAGGAGTTCGCCTTATGCCGGGAATGACCCTTGCAATTGAACCTATGATTAATATGGGAAAATCGCAAGTAAAGGTTATGCCTGACGGTTGGACAGTTCTCACTCAGGACGGGTCCTTATCAGCTCACTTTGAGCATACTGTGGCTATTACTACCGAAGGCCCACAAATTATGACAATAGCGTAATAGGTGAAGCTATGGTAGTGGGACAAATAGTCTGCTCAAGAGCAGGAAGAAACAAAAATTGCTTTTCGGTTGTTATTAAAGTGACCGAAAAAAGGGTGTTTATAGCTGACGGAAAAAGCTACAAGCTAAGTTCCCCAAAGCCTAAAAACCCCAAGCATTTAAACCCGACAAAGACAGTGTTAGAACAAGGTCAACTATTAACTGATAAAAGATTGCGTGAAGCTTTAGCTACCTTCACAGCACTTTAAGTGATAAGGAGAATTGATAATGTCAAAAGCAGATATGATTGAACTCGAGGGTACCGTAATTGAAGCATTGCCAAATGCAATGTTTAAGGTGCAAATTGAGGGAGGACACGTAATACTTGCTCACATCTCAGGTAAACTTCGTATGAACTACATTCGAATCTTACCGGGAGACAAGGTAGTAGTAGAAATGTCACCCTATGACCTCACAAAAGGTCGAATTACTTGGCGTTCCAAGTAAAACCTGACAAAATTTAAGGAGGCATATCCAATGAAAGTCAGACCTTCTGTTAAAAAGATTTGCGACAAATGCAAAATCATCAAGCGCAAGGGAAAAATAATGGTAATTTGTGAAAATCCCAAGCACAAACAGCGTCAAGGCTAACCTTGAGCTGAATTAAATGGAGGTGCAATAGTAAATGGCACGTATAGCCGGTGTTGACCTACCGAATGAGAAAAGGGTAGAAATTGGTCTTACCTACATTTTCGGAATTGGTCTTACTACATCAAAGAAAATTCTTGCAGAAACAGGTATCAATCCTGACATTCGCGTAAAGGATTTAACTGAGGACGATATAGCCAAGTTGCGTGATTATATCGAGCGTAACCTTCAGGTTGAAGGTGACCGCCGCCGTGCGATTGCTTTCGACATTAAGAGACTTATAGAAATCGGAAGTTTCCGCGGTGTTCGTCATAGAAAAGGACTCCCAGTAAGAGGACAACGCAGCAAGACAAATGCTCGTACTCGCAAGGGTCCAAAGAAGACAATCGCAAACAAGAAGAAATAAGTTGGGAGGAAAGATATAAATGGCTACAAAGTCTACAAAAGCGTCTACAACACGCAGACGCCGTGAGAAAAAGAATATCGAGCGCGGAGCTGCTCATATTCAATCAACTTTCAACAACACCATCGTAACTATCACAGATACACAAGGAAACGCTCTTTCATGGGCTTCTGCCGGAGAACTGGGATTCAGAGGTTCTAGAAAGTCTACTCCTTTCGCAGCACAATCTGCAGCTGAAACCGCAGCAAAGGCAGCTATGGAGCATGGCCTTAAGAGCGTCGAGGTATATGTTAAGGGACCTGGCGCAGGTCGCGAAGCTGCGATTCGTGCATTACAATCAGCAGGACTTGAGGTTAGCATGATGAAGGATGTTACCCCAATTCCTCACAATGGTTGCCGTCCTCCAAAGAGAAGACGTGTGTAACCTAAAAACTTGGAGGTGTATTTAGATGGCAAGATATACTGGAGCAGTATGTAAACAGTGCCGCCGTGAAGGACAGAAATTGTTCTTAAAGGGTGAGCGTTGCTATTCAGAAAAGTGCTCTATTGCTATTAGAGCTTATGCTCCCGGCCAGCATGGTCAGGGACGTAAAAAGTCTTCAGAGTACGGACTTCAGCTCAGAGCTAAGCAGAGAGCTAGAAGATTCTACGGTGTTGCAGAGCATCAGTTCCGTCATTATTATGAGATGGCTGTTAATAAACAGGGCGTTACAGGTACTAACCTTTTAAGAATTCTTGAAAGTCGTCTTGACAACGTTGTTTACAGAGCAGGTTATGCTTCTTCCAGAGCAGAAGCTAGACAGCTTGTTGGTCACGGCCATTTTGAAGTAAACGGCAGTCGCGTTGACATTGCTTCTTACCTATTAAAAGCAGGCGATGTTATTACACTATGCGAAAAAGCACGTACTAGCGATAAGTTTAAGGCTGTAATCGAGGCTAACGGTGCAAGACCAGTTCCAGAGTGGTTAGCAGTAAACCGTGATGCTTTTGAGGTTAAGGTTAACAATCTTCCAGAGCGTGAGCAAATCGAGGCTCCTGTTGAAGAGCAGCTTATCGTAGAGTTCTACTCTAAATAATAGCAGTTTTTATAAAAACCCTAATATTAACCCGTACCAACTATTAGGGCTACTAAAATTCACGTACGGAGAATGGAGCTTTTAAATGATAGAAATTGAAAAGCCCAGAATTGAAACACTGGAGTTATCAGCCGACGGAAAATATGGTAAATTTATGATGGAACCTCTTGAGAGAGGTTATGCTACAACCTTAGGTAACAGCATGAGAAGAGTTCTTCTTTCTACCTTACCCGGTGCAGCAGTAACAACTGTTAACATCGAGGGTGTTGTTCATGAGTTTACAACTATTCCCGGAGTAAAAGAGGATGTAACTGAAATCATCCTTAATATCAAAGAATTGATAGCCAAGCTTCACAGCGACTGTGAAAAGACAGTATATATTGATGCTGTTGGTCCTTGCGAAGTAACCGGAGCTTCAATTAAAGCTGATTCAGAGGTTGAATTCTTGAATCCTGAACAGCATATTGCTACCCTTGATGAAGGCGCAAAGCTTAATATTGAGATGACAGTAGCAAAGGGCAGAGGATATGTTCCTGCAGTGGACAATAAACCTGAAGCCAATGTTATCGGTGTTATTCCGATAGATTCAATTTATACCCCTGTGGTAAAATGCAACTTTACAGTTGACGATACCAGAGTAGGTCACGTAATCGACAAGGGACGCTTAAATCTTGAAGTATGGACCGATGGTTCTATGAAAGCTAACGAGGCTGTTTCTCTTGCCGCAAAGGTTCTTATGGAACATTTTAGTCTCTTCCTTGACCTTGCAGAAGGTGTTAATGAGGGAGAAAGCATTTTAGCTGACAAAGATGTTGATGAGAGAGAAAAGGTTCTTGATATGACTATTGAAGATCTTGACCTTTCTGTTCGTAGCTTTAACTGCTTAAAGCGTGCAGGAATTAATACTGTTGAGGATTTAACCAACAAGTCTGAAGAAGATATGATGAAGGTTAGAAACCTTGGCCGTAAATCACTTGAAGAGGTTATTGCTAAATTACAAAGCTTTGGCTTCTCTTTAAAAAGTGACAACGATTAATTTTTAAGTAAATTCACCAATAAGGAGTGATATAAATGCCCGGAACACGTAAACTTGGTAGAACAAGTGAGCACAGAACCGCAATGCTTCGTGCAATGGTTACTTTCCTTTTAGAAAACGGAAAGATTGAAACAACCGTTACTCGTGCTAAAGAAGTTCGTGCAATGACCGAGAAATATATTACACTTGCTAAGAATGATAGTCTTACAAGCAAACGTCAGGCTATGGCGTTTATTACCAAGGAGTCTGTTGTAAACAAACTTTACACAGAAATTGCTCCTAAATATGCAGAGGTTGCCGGTGGTTACTGCCGTATCACAAAGACAGGCCCACGTCGTGGCGACGCTGCAGAAATGGCAATTATTGAGTTAGTATAATAGCTCGGTTTATAATCTAGGTGTTTAATCCTCACATCGCAAGGCAGTATACTGTCTTATGATGTGGGGATTAAATTTTTGCAAATAAGGACTTGAAAAAATTTTCGGTAGTGATATAATAATTTACATAAAAAAAGGGAGGCAACTTTTTATGAAGGAAAGTAAAGTGTATAAATTAGTATTGTCGGCAGTCTTTTGTGCCCTTGTTTTTACTATGACCTTTATTGCCATTCCTGCCCCCAGTGTTGGTAATATAAATCTTGGAGACTGTATGGTAATTTTGTCGGCAGCTCTTATTGGCGGTTGGCATGGAACGTTGGCTGCGGCATTAGGCGCCAGCCTTTGCGACATTGCGAGTGGTTATACCATTTACGCTCCGGGTACTTTTATTATTAAGGCATTAATGGTTGTAGTAATTATTCTTCTTAGAAAAGTTGCATTTAAAAACAACAAATTACTTTCACTCATAGTTTCAGGTGTTTGTGCAGAAGTAGTAATGATTTTAGGCTACTTTATTTACGAAGCTTTGTTTTTAGGCTATGGTATGGGTGCTATTATGAATATTCCTTTTAATGGGATACAAGGAACTTTAAATCTTGTTGCCGCATATCTTTTATTTGTAACCCTTAAAAAAGCAGGAATAACAAAGTTGTTTTATGACAAATAAATTAAAAGCCCTTGAGTTTCCTCAAGGGCTTTTTTCTTTATCTTATACCGTAATTTTCTATGATGTAATCCATGTCTTTATCGCCTCTGCCTGAGAGGTTAATAAGAACAGAACCATTGTCCATGGTTTTTGCAAGTTTCATTCCGTAAGCTACAGCGTGTGAACTTTCAATAGCAGGAATAATACCTTCCATACGGGAGAGCTTGAAGAAAGCATCAATGGTTTCTTCGTCGTTAATAACGTCATATTTTACTCTGCCCAGTTCCTGTAGGAATGCGTGTTCAGGTCCGGAGGAAGGGTAATCAAGTCCGCTTGCTACTGAGTATACAGGAGCAGGTTCGCCGTTTTCGTCTTTTAGCATTATACTGTTAAAGCCGTGCATAATACCCTCTGTGCCGAATTTAAGACTTGCTGCGTGGTCACCGAGCTTTTCTCCACGGCCTAATGGTTCAATGCCATAAATATCAACAGGGTCGTTAAGGAAACCTGCGAAAAGTCCGGCTGCATTTGAGCCACCGCCAACACAAGCAACAATGGCGTTTGGAAGATGGCCTGTCATATCAATAAACTGCTCTCTTGCCTCAATACCAACAACACTTTGGAAATCTCTTACCATCATTGGGAAAGGATGAGGTCCTAAAACCGAGCCGATACAGTAGATGGAATCTTTATATTCCTTACTGTAAGCATCAAAAGCGGCGTCAACAGCCTCTTTTAACGTTTGAAGTCCATGAGTTACCTCAATAACGTTAGCACCCAGAATCTTCATTCTTGCTACGTTTGGAGCCTGTTTTTTAATATCTACAGAGCCCATATAAATATCGCACTCAAGACCGAAATATGCGGCAGCAGTTGCAAGAGCAACACCGTGTTGACCTGCACCTGTCTCTGCAATAATCTTTTTCTTACCCATATATTTGGCAAGTAAAGCTTCACCCATACAGTGATTTAGCTTATGAGCGCCGGAATGGTTTAAGTCCTCACGCTTGGCATAAAGTTGAACCTTACCGCCCAGAGCGTCAGAAAGACGTTCCAAGTGGGTAACAGGTGTAGGTCTGCCCTGAAACTCTTTTCTTATTCTTCTAAGTTCTGCAATGAATTTTCTGGACTGGCAAATTGAAAAATACGCTTCGGTAATTTCTGCCATAGCATTTTTTAGTTTATCTTCCACATAAACTCCGCCGTATTTTCCAAAGTAGCCATTATTGTCAGGGTAATTGTTAAAATAGGTGTCGAAATCTACGCCATTTAATTTCATAAATTTTCCTCCAAAAAAATAAACTTCGTCCCTCAATACAGGGACGAAGTGAAAAAACATGCTCCGCGGTACCACCCAAATTGGCTAATAGCCCACTCTGCCTCGTACTAACATACGAGATTTGCGATAACGGCGCAAAATCCGTCAACTGCTACTCGCCTTCAGGCTTTCGGTTGCCCTCATAAGTCCATTCATCTTAAAAGCACTGCTACCGTTACACCCTCGGCGGCTCTCTGTAAGTACTGATTTCAAGATTACTACTCTTAATCACAGGTTTAAATATTTTTTTATAGTGTATCACTTTGGGGTCAATTTGTCAAGAGTTTCTTGCTAAAACCTTGCGAATGGGAGGGACAATAGAGAACTGGGCAAAGACGCCAAAAGATACGCCGATAACCAGGTCGAAAACAGATTTGGGAATTCTTGTTATAAGCAAGGGGACAAATTCGCCTGAATATAAAAGCTTAATCCATAGCGTGTTAAGTGTCAGCGTGCAAACAATTTCGTTTATAAGGAAAAAGCCGAAACAGTAAAGGGAAAAAACAAATGGCTTTTTTATATTTTTGGAAAAAAGAGAGGGCATACCTAAAAACACACCTGACAAAAATGCAGTAATGGTAAAACCTACAAAATAAGGCCCAAACGGAAAAAGCAAAGCGCCTATAAAGTCGGCAAGACCACCGCAAACACCACCCCAAAAAGGGCCGAAAAGCAAACCGCAAACAATCACGGGAACAAAGGCAAAACCAATGCTAAGGTTCCATACGTTAAGGGAAAGAAAGCGGTTTAAAATAAGGGATGTGACGGCAAGAATGGCTGTGACTGTAATTTTAATTAGGTATTGTTTATTTTTTAGCATAAAAAACTCCTTTTATGCCCACAACAAATTTAGAGCATAAAAGGATTAACTCTATTGTAGCGGGATGCGGAAATCAGGCTGCGAGGGAAACCTCTTCGTCCATCAAACAACTCCCCGTTTTGATGGCACTTAAAACACCTGAAATCCTACTCTAACAAAAAATATTTTTTAAGATTATAACATAAAATCCTGACGTTTTCAAGATTTAATGACTAACTTTTTACTACAAACCGCTTCACCCAACATCTCAAGATAAATCTTTTTAAGGGCAGCTGCAGTATTTTTGCATTTTGGGTATGTTAGTATAACGTACTCTACTCCAAAAAGGTTGGAGGCAACACCGCTTAAAATAAAGCCGCTTCTTTTATAAAAATCAATGCGGCGAAGTTTTGTTCTTTTATCGTTTTCATGGGTAGCAAAATCAGGATTTTCGCACTCAATTACAATAGTTTTATCTGCTAATATTTCTTTTAACTTACCTATAAGGGTTGTTCCTATGCCGCTTCCTCTAAGGTGTTTTGCAACTGCAAGGTAGTCTACTAAAACCAGGTTGTCAAGGATGGTTAAATAGGCGTAAGCTAAAAGATTCTCGCCCTGGAAAAGACCGTAACAAGCATAAATTCCACGTTCTAACATAGAAAGCATACTTTCCAGGGGCTTTAGTTCATCAGGGGGAAAATCCTCTACCATATATTTATTATAAATCTTTGTGATTTGTTCCTTGTTCAGTAATGTTAGCATTATATCACCAAGGAAATTATAACTCATATTTAGTCCTTGGTCAAGTTAGTTTCTGTCTTTTGACTTAAATATCAGGGCCATTAAAAAGCCGAAAAATATTGCCGCGCCAATGCCGCTTGAGGTTGCGGTAAGTCCGCCTTTAAAAATTCCTGCAAAGCCGTAAAGGTTTACGGCTTCTCTTACTCCCTGCGCTAAAGAATAACCAAAGCCTGTAAGGGGGACGGTGGCTCCTGCTCCTGCAAACTCTACGATAGGTTTGTAAATTCCAATAGCTGTGAGAAGTACTCCTGCTACCACAAAGGCAACTAAAATTCGTGCAGGGGTAAGCTTTGTGTAGTCAATTAGGATTTGACCTATAAGACAAAAGGTTCCGCCTACTAAAAAAGCCTTAATTAAATCTAAGATAAGTTCCATATAAATCACCAAATTTAGTTTGCCCCAAAAAAATACTGCTATGTAAAAACATAGCAGTAAGGAATTTACTTTTCTAAGAGAACAGACATTATAGAAGGACCGTGCTCTACAAACACGCCTGAATTTTCTGCAGTTTCTTCAGTAAAGGTATCTGCACCCTTTTCGCTTTTTGTGCTATCATAAATAAGGAAAGGAACAGGCTCGCCGGAATGGGTTTTTGTGTTTAGAGGAGTTGGATGGTCTGGCATAATGAGGATTCTGTAGTCGCCGATTGAGTCAAGATACTCTTTAACCTTTTTAAGAATTTTTTCATCAATGATTTCAATGGCTTTTACTTTGTTTTCAGGTTCTCCTCTATGGCCGCACTCGTCAGGAGCTTCCACGTGAATGTAAACAAGGTCTAAACCTTTTTCGAAGCAATCGATAGCTGCCTGAGCTTTGCCATCAAAGTTAGTGTCAATGTAACCTGTAGCACCTTGAACCTCAGGGGTTTCCATTTCTGCACAGATACCAATACCTTTCAGAAGGTCAACCGCCGAAATAATAGCGCCCTTTACGCCGTATTTTTCATAAAAGTTTTCAAGACTTGGCTTTCTGCCCTCGCCCCATAGCCATATAGAGTTAGCAGGTCTTTTGCCCATGCTTTCTCTCTTTTTATTTACAGGATGGTCCTTTAATATGTCATAGCTCTTTTTCATAAGAGAAATAAGCTCTTTAGCATTTTCACTATCACTTAAATATTCTCCGATAACTCTTCCGCTAATGTCGTGGGGAGGGGTCATTTTGCCAAGGTCGGTAGTTCCGTCTTTTACAACTAAGCAGTGGCGGTAGCTGACACCGGAATAGAATTTGTAAATATCGCTTCCCAGCTCTTTGTCCACAGTTTTAATGATTTCTGCTGCTTCAGCAGTGGAAATATCATCGGCACAGTAGTCTACCATAGTTTTGTCGCAGTAGTTGTCTTCATCTGAAAGGGTTACAAGATTACAGCGAAGAGCAACGTCGGTATCTTTAAGGTCAATACCGATACTTGCCGCCTCTAAAGGAGAACGACCTGTATAGCAAACAGAAGGGTCGTAGCCTAAAACCGAAAGGTTAGCCACGTCACTGCCTGGTTTTAAGTGGGGCGCTACTGTACGGCATTTGCCTATAACTGCAGTTTTGCAAAGACTGTCCATAACAGGCTTAAAGGCTAGTTCCATAGGAGTTTTACCATTTAAAAATTCACTTTTAGTATCTGCCATTCCATCGCAGAGAAGAACTAAATATTTCATTAGATTAACCATCCTTTTTGAATATACCTTATTATACCACATTTTCAATTTAACTACAACTTGAAAAATAGGTAAAAATATAATAAAATATGTAGTGTTAGGGGGGATAAGATGAAACCTGAGATTTTAGCACCTGTTGGCTCAAAAGAAATGCTTACTGCCGCAGTACGAGCAGGGGCGGACGCAGTATATTTAGGTTTAAATGAGTTCAATGCCAGAAGAAATGCCGAAAACTTTACTCTTGAAGACCTTGGTGAAGCGGTAAAATACTGTCATATAAGAGGCGTAAAGGTTTATCTTACCCTTAATATAATACTTAGTGATAAGGAAATTAAAAAGGCAGTTGACCTGACCGTCAGTGCCGCCAAAATGGGTATAGATGGTGTTATTGCCACTGATATAGGCTATATAACTCAAATAAGAAAGATTATTCCCACCTTGCAGGTTCACGCATCTACTCAAATGTCGGTACATTCTCCCGCCGCACTTAAAACCTTGAAAGAACTAGGGGTTAGCCGTGTTGTTGTTTCAAGAGAAATGAGCAAAAAAGAATTGGAGAATTTTTGCAAAGAAGCAAAAAAAGAGGGCATAGAGGTAGAAGTCTTTGTTCACGGCGCTCTTTGTATGTGCCTTTCCGGACAATGCCTCCTGTCTGCAGTTCTTGGAGGCAGAAGCGGTAACCGAGGCCTTTGTGCAGGTCCCTGCCGTTTGCCTTTTGGAGTAGACAAGGGAACAGGTTACGATTTAAGTCTTAAGGATTTAAGCCTTGTAGAGTTGTTGGATGAACTGGCTGCTATGGGTGTGTCTTCCTTTAAAATTGAGGGCAGAATGAAACGTCCTGAGTATGTTGCAGCCGCCGTTACGGCATGCAGAGAAAAAATAGACAAAGGTGTAGTTTCCGGAGAAGTAAATTCTGCGCTAAACAATATTTTTTCTCGTTCCGGCTTTACCGACGGCTATTATAAAGAAAAACTTGGCAGAGATATGTTCGGTATCAGAACCAAAGAAAACGTAGAAGATAGCGCTACGACTCTTTCTGCCATTCATAACCTTTACCGAAATGAAAGACAAAACGTTGCCCTTGTGGGAAATATTTGGGTAAAAGAAAATGCTCCTATAAAGCTTTCTTTGTCAGATGGCGAAAATACTGTTTTGGTGGAGGGAGATATTCCAAGCAAAGCAATAAACCGCGCGGCAGACGAGGAATATATAAAGGCAAAACTAAATAAGACAGGCGGTACACCTTACTATATTACTGATATTAAGGTTGAGTTAGACCCCAATTTAAGTGTCTCTGCAGCGCTTTTAAATGATTTAAGAAGAAAAGCTATAGAACTTTTGTCAGAAAAGAGGTCAGGGGTACCCCTTATAGAGATAAAAGAGACAAAAGAATCTTTTAAACCCGGCAAAAGAGATTCTCTTAAAACTGTGGTAAAAATAGATAATCTTTCACAGTTGACAGATAAGGCAAGAGAGAAAGATTTAATTGTATTGCCTCTTGATACTAAGTTAGAGGATTTGGAGTTAAGAGAAAAATTTAACTTTGCAGTGGAACTTCCGCGAGGCATTGTAAATGAGGAAAAGGTCTTAGAAAAACTGGAAAGATTTAAAGAAAAGGGAATAAAAACTGCCTTTTGCGGAACCCTTGCGGCAAAGGAACTAGCCCTTTCTTTAGGATTTTATATAGTGGCAGATATAGGACTTAACGTTTTCAGTTCCTATTCTGCAGAATTTTTCAAAGACACTTGTGAAGGCGTAGTACTGTCTCCGGAAATGCTTATTAGTGAAGCAGTTAATATATCTTCGGCTACGCCAAAGGGCATAATTTCATATGGCAGACTGCCACTTATGATAACAAGAAACTGTCCTATAAAAAATGGTAAAAACTGTAGCGAGTGTAACCGCATTTGCGGAATAACAGACCGAAAGGGAATAGAGTTTCCCCTTAGATGCAAAAACGGATTTACAGAACTTTTGAATTCTAAGGTTATTTGGATGGCAGACAGGTTAAATAATCTTGTGGGTCTGGATTTCCAGGTTATTATCTTTACAGATGAAACGCCCCAAAGGGTAGACCAAGTACTGTCAGATTATGAAAATCAAAAAGCTCCTACCTGTGATTACACAAGGGGAATGTACTACAGAGGAGTAGAGTAAACAAAAAGGTGTATCGTTTCGATACACCTTTTTATTTTAAATATCTTCAATTTTAATTAAACTTGTGTTACCTGAGGCGCCACTTGTGTCGCCACCTGTAATAATGATTT
>JAZNBQ010000012.1:0-10388 GCA_045587065.1 Acutalibacteraceae bacterium
AAAGTGTTAAATATTCACTTGCGAAACTTAATAGGCTAGTGTATTATTAGTTTGTAATATAGTTGCTAAGGGAGACAAACGTTATGATATATCCGCTGCCTAAAATAGGAAAACAAACAGTTCCTTTAAATCATTTTCCAACACGCCAACAGGCTTTTATTTTTAGGGCATACGAATATGTAATCCCCGCGAAAATTGCCCAAGTTTTAAAAACAACCGAAGAAAATGTTCGCAAAGCAGCAAAAGATATGGGGCTTCCCGAATATAATCCCGGAAATATTTGGTTAAATCAGGGTTATATTACTATCATCCGTAGTATGTGGCATATTCTTCCTTATGAACAATTGTTAGAACTATTAGATATGGATGAAGAATCACTGGCCATTATCCTTAGAGAAGATGATTTCCTTGGTATCAAACTGGGAGATAAGCCTGTTTGTGAACCTGTATATTGGCAGGAATTGACAGAGGAACAAAAGAGCCAAACTGACGAAATCAAAAAGGCAATGAAAACCATTGATATGAATGGCGTTAAACCCTTTGATTTTAAATACGAAGTTCCTGAGATTAATTTTGAGGGAGAAGAAGTTTTCAAAACCCGTATGATTTATGCCTTTTCAGGTCTGTTTCTCCGTGCCTTTGATGTAGATAGCCGTGAATTTTGTCCTGACGAACAATTAGAGGCCTATAGAAAACTCGGTGTTAACGGAATATGGACACAGGGTGTTTTATCTCAACTTACAGAGTTTCCTTTTGAACCATCAATTTCAAAAGGTTATGAGAAACGACTGGAACGTATGCGCGACTTTGTAGACCGTCTTGAAAAGTTTGGTATAAAGTTATACCTTTACATTAACGAACCACGTTATATGCCAGAGGAATTCTTTGAAAAACATCCTCACCTTAGAGGACACGAGCTAAAAAGCAAAAAGATTTGTATGTGCACGTCTACGCCTGAGGTACAAAACTACCTTAGAAATAATATAGAGGCACTTTGCCGAGCAGTACCAAAGCTTGGAGGGTTGTTTACAATTACCCGTTCTGAGAATCCAACAAACTGCTATTCTCATTCAAAAGCAAAATACCTTCCGGAAGACCCAACTTGTCCTCGTTGCAGTAAAAGAAGCGTAGGCGAGGTTATCGGCGAGGTAATGGAGTGTATCTCTGAGGGAGCGCACAGAGCCAACCCTGATATTAAGGTTATGGCTTGGAGCTGGTCTTGGGGTGCACACAGAGAAGATATAATTCGCCATCTGCCTAAAGACGTAATTCTCTTCAGTCAGAGTGAATTAAATGTTCCATTCAACATTGGCGGTGTTAGCGGCGAGGTAAGTGATTATTCTATGAGTATCATAGGCCCCGGAGAGCATGCTAAAGAAGAATGGCAATGGGCAAAAGAATGTGGACTCGAAATGGGTGCAAAGGTTCAAATTAATACCACTTGGGAGGCCTCTACCGTTCCTGCTCTTCCTGTTTTCCCATCTATTGAAAAGCATATTAGCAACTTAAAAGACGAAGGCGTAAAACATTTGCTTCTTAGCTGGACTTTAGGAGGTTACCCCGGTTCTAATATTGCACATGCCGCAAAATATTTCTACGAAAAGGTTACCTTGCCTGAAGATAGCAAAGCAGTAAAGGAAGCCGCAGACATCTTTGTTAAAGCCTTCAGCGATTTTCCATTTGATATAGGAGTGCTGTATAAAGGCCCTCAAAACGCAGGTCCATCCACATTGCTTTATGAAGAACCTACAGGCTACGCTTCATCTATGACCTGTTTTGCTTATGACGACCTTAACGGTTGGAGAAGTAAATATCCTTCAGCGATTTTCCAAAAACAATTTGAAAAACTATGTGAAGGATGGGAAAAGGGACTTGCTATTCTAGAGAACGAGCCAGAAAACGAAACTGTTATTATGGCAAAAGCAGCTTATGCTATATTTAAGTCTTGCCTTAACCAGATTCGCTTTATTCGTGCCCGTGATGCAGGTGATAAGACTGCCGCTCTTGCTGCAGCTAAAGATGAACTTGAAATCACACGTTTAATGATAGAACTTATGAACAAAAACGCATCAATTGGTTATGAAGCGGCAAATCATTATTATTTTTCAAAAGGACAACTTGCAGAAAAGGTCGTTAACTGCTATAATATTATAAAAAAATTTCAGTAAACTGTTTTAGCAGGAGAGTTTTATGATAGCAAAGGACTTGTATGAAAAAATCGGTTTTACCTCAGAAATGATTGAGGAATGTAATAAATGCCGCGCTATTTTGGGAGATGCAGGTGACCGTCTTGCCAGAGCCTATATGCGTGAGGGCAAGGATTTCGATGAGTCGCTTAAAGAAATAAGAGAACTTTCTTCCCAAGTTAATCAATATATGGCAAACTTAATATTCCTTTTGGAATGTACAGGCTACGTTTACGAGGATTATAAAGCGCGTAATATAAGTGATGAAATTTTCTACGACTCCTTTAAAGAACTTACCTACAAAATGCACGAGTGTAACGCGTATAAAGGCAGTTGGGGAAATTTTGTTCCTCAGTGGGAAAAACTTTTCCTCGATTTAAAATGCTTTGAACTGGGAAGACTTCAATATAATGTTTCTCAGCATCAAGGTGAAATGGTTAAAATTAATGATTTCGTTATTGAAGAAGGTACAAAAGTTATTGGTTGCCATATTCCTTCAAAGGGGCCTCTTCTTCAGGATGATGTTGTTGATTCTTTAAAAAGAGCCTATGAGTTTTTTAGTGATATAAGAAAAGATGGAATATTAATTGTGGAATGTTTTTCTTGGTTCTTCTGTCCTAATTATGTAGAAATCTTTAAAGAAAATGCAAAAAACATCTATTCTTTTACAAAGAATTTTTACGTATATTATCCTTATAGCTCTGAAATATTCCATGATATATGGCGTGTTTTTGGAGTAGAACCGGATGATTATAATGTGGACGACCTTAAAGAAGATACCAGACTACAAAGAGCTTTTAAAAAACATATTAAAGAAGGCAAAAAATTTGGCGGAGGTCGTGCTGTAATCCTTTTTGATGGCGAAAATATCTTAACCAAACAAAACGATTAAAAAAGCAGTGGAACGGAACGTTCCACTGCTTTTTTTATTTTTTAAGCATTTGGTTTACCTTTTCGCGTAAAGATAAAATATATTTTGGAGAATGTGGGTAATGATTAAAATCTATATCACATTCACTATTTACAAGCTTTAATACTTCGTCCTTGCCAATTCTCTCTTCAAGTAGCTTTAGTGCCATTCGGTCTTGTAGACCATCTCTGAAAACCTTTAGTCTCAAAGAAGGAATAGCGCCATTGTCAGCAGGGTAAACCACAAAAGAATCTCCGGCAGGGAATCTACCGTCGGCATCGGTCGAAAGATAAGGGTTTATCTTGTGGGTTGAAAGACGTGCGTAGTAGAAATTAAAGCCCCAATGTAAAAAGCCTTTCATATCTAACGCGTAAACCTGAATGCCGGTTATTCGGTTTCTGAAAGAGGGCATAGCAATAAAGCGGTTGCTGTAATTATCTCCACCGTGAGAACAACAATAATATGCCCAGAAGTTGTTATTTCCGGATTCAACAAAGTCATTTACATGAGGGGTGCTAACAACAGGAACGTCAACAAAACCTCTATTATAAAGTTCAATGTTTGAAAGAGCATCCATAAGATTTACACCCTTTAGCATTGGCTTTACAAACTTGTAAAGATTTCCGTAATGTTCAATGTGCTTAAGTCTTGGCTCGTCAGAAATATGGAAATATATGTTGTCTTTTTCCCAGTTCTGCTTTAAGAAGCTTACCAGCTCAGGCAAGAACTGAGATAAAAATTCTTTATATTCATAGCTTTCGGCATCGGTTTTCCAACCGAATTTCTTGAGATTTTTGCCGTTTTCTTTTACAACGATTTTTGGAGCGTGTTCGGCACCCCATTGAGTGTACAAATGAGGCATCTCTAAATATTTAATGCCGTGTTTTTTGCAAAGTTCAATCCATTTTGAAAGCTTTGCAAAATCAAAAGAATATTTGCCGTTATTGTAAGAAATTTCCACAAGCTGAACAGTAGTGCGCTCGCATCCCACTTTTGTGTCAAGAGCAGGAGTGAAAACAGGTGTTAAAATCATATTAAAACCGTGCTTTACATACTCCGACATAAAGGAATCAATATATTCCCAGTGCTTTTTAGAAAGCGCTTTTACATTGTAATAATCTGCAATGCAGTCGCAGTGAAACCAGTTAGTAACAGGTAAATCAAAGCAAGGCATTTTAACGTCAATAACTTCAAGAGAAAAAACACTTTCTCCTAAAATGTCGTTTTCCAAAAGAAACTTAATCTTAATTTTGTGCTTGCCAACCTTAGCCGAGCAGTTAGGTTTAACGCTAACCCAAAGAGTTTTATAATAATCCTTACTTGCTAAAACGTGGTCGGTATAAGGCTCTAAAATGTCAGGGTAAAGTCCGCCGTCGTGAGAAATGTAACAGTCGTCTGTAGCACCATTGAAATGGTTAAGATATACCGGAACGTATTTTACGTTGAAAATTTCAATATAGTCAGAAAGGTCAGACTCTACCTCAAGTCTTAAAGGTAGTTCGTCGTCACAAAACTCATTGATTTTAAAAGCAATCTGATAAGAGAATTCCTCGTTTATGAGACAACTTGCCTTGTTAAAAGCAGGAGCAGAAAACTTCCTAAAAGGTAATATTTTTTCAAGAGAAGAAATGTTTTTAACGTTTAATGTGTACATAGTCTTTACCCCTTAATTTAGTAAAGTGTTTTTACAGGCATAGTTTACTATATTTCAAAAGTTTATGTCAAGCACCATTTGAGAAAAAACCAAAATTTATATGTTTTTACTAGTTAGTACTACATAAAACAAGAGGCACCGCAAAAACGGCACCTCTTGTCTTTGGTGGAGTTTTCCGCACAGCACCAAACTTGCGTTTCGTGGTATAAGCTTTAGATTTGCACAAACTTGGACGAATTGGGTGCGGCAGCTTGCCGCTGGTGGAGGCGAGGGGAGTTTTCCGCACACTGTCGTGTGCTATCGCCTCGCGTATGCTCGTTGCCACGACGGCAAAAACAGTACACTGTACTGTTTTCTTCCGCAAATCAAAAGATTTGCTCCCTCCTTGTTCGACTCTCCCTCACTTTAACACAACAACGAAAATAAAAAAAGACAACACCTAACGGCATTGTCTATTTTTATTTTGGTGGAGGCGAGGGGAGTTTTTCGCACACTGTCGTGTGCTATCGCCTCGCGTATGCTCGTTGCCACGTCGGCAAAAACAGTACACTGTACTGTTTTCTTCCGCAAATCTAAAGATTTGCTCCCTCCTTGTTCGACTCTCCCTCTCTAAATCACAACGAAAAACAAGAGGCGCCGCAAAAACGGCACCTCTTGTTTTTGGTGGAGGCGAGGGGAGTCGAACCCCTGTCCAAAAATCTGTCCTTACAGACATCTCCGAGCGCAGATGGTCGTTAACGTTCCCTCGAAAAAAGGGCGGCCATCAGCCCTTTTATCTTAGTAGCCGATAGTTCCTGACAGAGTTATCGGCATTACTCTGTTCATGTGCACCGCTAATCGACGCCCTCATCGGCTCGCGGTAATTCCGAATCGGACGGCTGCTAATAATTAAGCAGCAAGAGCAACTTTATTGTTGTCGTTTAATTTTTAAAAATTGCGGCTTTTATAGCGGTACCGCACCGCTGCTCGCTTTCCGTAATTTCAAATCCCTGTCGAAACCTTTACGCCCCCATGTATAAAATATTTTTATCTGTTTTGCTCTTTTAGTGCTCTTTCAATGTCTCTGTTTGCAGACCTTTCTGCCGCAACAGCGCGTTTATCATAAAGTTTTTTACCTTTGCAAAGACCGAGTTGAACCTTTACAAGAGAGCCTTTAAAATAAATTGAAAGGGGAATGAGAGCAAGTCCCTGTTGTTTAACTAAACCGAAAAGTCTCATAATTTCTCTCTTGTGCAAGAGTAAACGGCGTACTCTGAGCGGGTCTTTATTAAAAATATTGCCGTGCTCGTATGGACTTATGTGCATTTGTTTTATCAGCATTTCTCCGTTATCAACACTGCACCAAGCGTCCTTGAGGTTTACGCCACCCTGTCTGATAGACTTGATTTCGGTACCGGTTAGTTCAATACCTGCTTCGATGCTTTCAATGACAAAATATTCATGAAAGGCATTTTTATTTGTGGAAATAGTTTTAGTGTTTTCTCCCATCGAAAGCACCTCCTTTAATATTGTTACCAGAAGTGAATTATATCATAAAACATAAATTAGTTCAAGTTTTTTAAAACGACAAAAACAAAGCCTCTTTGACAAAATCAAAGAGGCTTAAAATCATTACATAAAATTACTGATTGTTGTTAGCAGAAGGCATTTGCTGTTTAAGAGCTGCACGAGTTTTTCTAACTTCGCCTAAGTTGGCAGTTAAATTCTCGTCTGCTCTGCGCATAATGTCATCAACAAAATCTTGAGCAGCTTTTCTCATATCGCGGCTCTTTGCCTGTGCAGTAGCAATAATCTCACTTGCTTTTTCCTGTGCAAGTTTTGTAATTTCTTCCTGGGCTACCATAGCCTTAGCGCGTTCTTCTGCAGAACGGATAATTCCGTCAGCCTCACGTTTAGCATTGGTAATAATATCGGTGCGGTCAGCAACGATACCACGAGCCTGTTTAATTTCACCTGGTATATTAAGACGAATATCGTCAATTAATGCACGAAGCTTTTCCACGTCAACAACAGTGCGCTTACCGGGGAATTTAATGCCTCCTTCAAGTACTTCGTCAAATTGCTCAAGTAGTTCTTCGATTGTCATGATTTCTCTATCCTTTCTTTAATCTGTTGATTATATCTTTGTGAATCGCCGAGGGAACAAAATCTTTAATATCTCCATCCATACTTGCAACCTGTTTTACCATACTTGAGCTCAAATACATATTTTCTGCACTGGTAGTAAGGAAAATGGTTTCAACGTTTGGATTAAGTTTTTTGTTAGTAAGCGCCATCTGGAATTCGTACTCAAAATCCGACATAGCGCGAAGACCTTTAACAATGGCCTTAGCGTTTTTCTTTGCGGCATAGTCGGCAAGCAAACCGTCAAAGTAGTCAACCTCAATGTTAGGAAGGTGAGCTACGCTTTTCTTTATCATCTCGATTCGTTCGTCTACTGAAAAGCTGCTGCTATTTTTGTGAATGTTGGTCATCACAACAACAATAACCTTGTCAAACATAGCCGAGCAACGAGAAATAATATCTAAATGTCCAATGGTAATAGGGTCAAAACTACCGGGACAAATTGCAATTGTATTTTTCATTTGGGTTAATTTTCCTTTTTATAAATAGAAATACAAATTTTACCGTATTTATAGGTTCTGTAGGTTTTAAACTCCCCAAGAACTTCAGGTAAAGTCTCATCAGAAGGATGTTCACAGATAATAATTCCGCTATTCTTCATACAAGACGCAACCTTCAAAGCGGAACTTACCAGAAGACCTGCTTTATAAGGTGGGTCTAAAAATGCAATGTCAATTTTTTCACTTATCGTGCTTAAAAAAGCATCTGCATCTCTGCGAACTATAAGAGAAGAATCTTTAAAACCGGCAGAAACTATATTTTCGGTGCACACTTTTATAGCCTCAGGGGAGGAATCCACAAAATAAGCAAACTTAGCACCGCGGCTTAACGCTTCTATACCCATTTGTCCAGAACCGGCAAAAAGGTCCAGAAAAACTCTGCCCTCAATATCAAACTGAATGGCACTGAAAACCGCCTCTTTAACCCTGTCGGTAGTAGGGCGTACATCCATACTTGGAAGTGGTTTTAGCCTTTTACCTTTGGCACTGCCTGTTATTACTCTCATAATATCACCTATTTATATTATTATCTTCTAAATTGAGTGTTTTGTCAACAATAAATTACAATTATTACAAAAAGAGCAGAAAAAAACGTTTCCCATTTTTAAAACAACAACATAGAATGTAATGAGTTTTAAAACTCAAAAGGAGAATTAATAATGGAAGACAACGTTTATAAATTTGGATTTTTCCAAAAAGAAAAAGATAGCGAAACTTGTGACGACAACCAGTTTTTAACCGCTATAGTTTCCATAGAGGTTCAAAATTTCGGTCAAGTCTACGAAACCGAAAGGGGTTTCTGCAAGGGCACAATTTTCCCACCGCTTAATAAGCCTTTTTTAGCAGGAGGTGTGTGCAGTGACGTCAAAATGTAAACTTTTAAGATATATAGATGCGCTTGATTTTGCACTCTATGAAATGATTTTATTTTTAGACACCCACCCACACGATAAAAAAGCCCTTATGGCATTTGAAGAGTACAAAAAACGTCGTAAGGAAGCAATATTGGAATATGAGCGCCAGTACGGACAGTATCTTCGAATGGCAAAAAAGACAAAACCCGACGGCAGTTGGAATTGGATTAAAGGACCATGGCCTTGGGAATATGAAAAGGAGGAAGCTTAATGTGGCAGTACGATAAAAAATTACAGTTTCCTGTAAACATTAAAAATCCGGACCCAAGAGCAGCACAAATTATTATAACCCAGTATGGCGGACCGGACGGCGAGCTGGGCGCATCTATGCGATATTTAACACAGCGCTATTCAATGCCATATGACGACCTTAAGGGCCTTCTAACCGATATAGGCACCGAGGAATTGGCCCATTTAGAGATGGTGTGCGCCATGGTTCATCAGTTAACAAGAAATTTGTCTATAGAGGAAATTAAAAAATCAGGCTTTGATAAGTACTTTGTAGACCATACTACCGCGGTTTACCCAATAGCCGCTTCGGCATTACCTTGGAGAGCCGAGTATATTCAGGCAAAGGGCGACGTAATTACCGACCTGCACGAAGACCTTGCAGCAGAACAAAAAGCAAGAACAACCTACGACAACCTATTACGTCTTATTGATGACCCTGATATCAGAGAACCTCTTAAATTCCTGAGACAAAGAGAAATTATTCACTATCAACGCTTCGGTGAAGCACAACCAACAAAGTGGAATGACTACGGCGGAGCAGCTGACAAAACCGCTTGAAATAAGGCTTTTTAACTACATAATAGGAGGATTTAAAATGAAGCTGTTTAAGTTTATTGTTATGCTGATTTTAATATTAATTACTATTCGGACAGGCTATCTTGCACTTTTATATAAGGTCTCAACATCAACAGGTGCTTTTCTAATATGTTTAGGTATCACCTTGTTTGTTGCGAGTGATGGCGGTCTTGAAAGAAAAGCAAATTGAATAATTGCTATCCTGATTACAGCATAGATATATTTAACCTACAAATTTTCAAGTTTTTGTTGATTTGTAGGTTAATTTGTGATATACTATTAGTAGTCAGGAGGTAATAGTATGACTGATATTATTTTTGAATATAAAGAATTACTTGCAACAAAACTTGAAATTGAGCAAAAGCTTAGTATTTTGCCCAAGGGATATATTTCTAAAAAGAAGATTGGCGGTAAGCAATATTTATATTTGCAAACTCGCAACGGTGATACTGTTGAGAGCAAATACATCAAGGCTGAAGAAGCAGATGAAATATCAAATCAAATTTCTTTAAGGAAAGAATACGAGGCACAATTACCCGAAGTTATATTAAGACTTGCCGACATTGAAACCGCCGCAGAGTTATTGGATAAAGCATTGCTTCGTAAATTAAAAATGCTTAAGCTCACAAGCGGTATGGATAGCATTTCTGCTGACGAAAAAGAAAAGCGAATTTCCTTTTCTGATGCTATGACCTCAATCGAGGGTGTTCCCGTAAGCGATAGGGTAAAAAATGACCTTGCTAATTGGAAAAACGGTAATATTACTTTTTTGTCCGTGTTTGAGCAAACACTTAGAAGATATGGCTTTGTAACGGAGGTATAACAAATGCGTGACCCTTATTTATATGATGACGTAAATGTGCTGAAAAATTTAGCTGATATAAAAGATTCAGAACTACTCCGCAAGGCAGTGGCGGATATTACGGGTCTTTCTATGGCGGCGATTTATGATTATAAATATGATAAATTTAATACAGAAACCTTGCAGGATATTCACCGCAATATCTTCGGTCAGATATTTGATTGGGCGGGAGAATTCCGTACCATTCAAATGGTGAAATACGAAGACGTCCTCGGCGGTGATACCGTTCGATATGCTTATCCTAAGGAAATCAAAAAGAAACTGAACGAAACAATGAAAGAAATCGCCAAGCTCAAAAGAACCGGCGACAATGATAAGGATATAGTTTTCAAGCTTGTTCGCATAATCGCAAGTATCTGGCAAACACACCCCTTCCGTGAAGGCAATACACGAACAGTTATAGTGTTTGCTGTACTTCTTGCAAAATCAAT
>JAZNBQ010000013.1:0-7500 GCA_045587065.1 Acutalibacteraceae bacterium
ATATTTTTGTAACTCTTTAATTATATTACTATATTCATCAATAGCTGTTTCTGTCTCGGTGAGACGCTTTTCAGTTCTCAAAAGAGCAATCTTTTCTGTGAATTCTTCAATTTTTGGCCTGATTTCTGAATAATATGTAGGAATAGCTTTTGAAATTTCATCAACCTCATAGTCTTTTAAAGAATCAATAATTTTGTTTCTATAGTTTATAGATAGCAAATCGCAAATATCAAAAAACGCTCTTCGCAAATGACTATGTAATTTTTTTGACTCATCTAAAGCGTTTCTATCCTTATATTCAGTAACATTTTCAATAGCAACTATTCTCATTAAATGATCTAATGCCGCCCTAAACTCATTTAAAGGTTGTAAATTAGTGCTTAATTCTGGGTCTGTTTCTTCACATAATGCGTACATGTACTTAATGGCATTATATAAATTAATAATTTCTTCCCAATTAATATTGTTTTTAACCATAATTCTTAAGGAAGCTTTCTTTTCAGAGAGTTTGAGCGATATTCATTATCTTGTTTGTTTGTTCTATACATACCAGAATTTATTCTTACTCCACCGGTGAAAACTCTTTTTAAATTTTGATTTTTAATTGGTTCTGTAATTGATAAAATAGTAGGAAAATCGCAGAACAACATATGTTTGTTTTTAATCATTGCTTCTATTCCTTATACATAATTTATAAATTTAGGGAGCTAATATATTATATCTCAATAATACAAACTTGTCAATAAGTTTGTATGTTTACAAATTTGTAAGCTTGCAAGTATATATAGTTTGAGTGTTGTGAAAAGCACCCGGTTGTTATTAAAAAAAGAGCCCCCCTATTTTCTAAAAACAGAAGAGCTCTCTTTAAAAATGTCTTATCTTAATGACATTGGTCTTTCGACTTGCTCTCTTTTTTCTGGCTCCTCAAGTTGGACTCGAACCAACGACCTTTCAGTATATGGGGAACAAGGTGAGGATGTTGGAAAACTTTATGTAGATTTTGTACTGAAGATAATTAAGCACGTAAAGGATAAGAATAAAACCGTTATGATGTGGTCGGATGTGCTTTGCTCTCATCCTGAGACCATTGACCTGCTTCCAGAAGATACAGCATTTTTAAACTGGGAGTACACTCCTAATCCCGATGAGGCAAAAATAGCAAACTTTGCAAAGTTTAACAGAAAACAAATTGTTTGCCCCGGAACAAATACCTGGAGTAGATTTTGCGAACACATAGAAATGGAAGAGAGCAACATTCCGCTTTTAGCCGAGTATGGTTATAAGTATGGCGCAATAGGCCTCCTCAATACAAACTGGGGAGATTGGGGAAATCCATGTAGTCTGGAACTTGCAATGTATGGATTAGTATTAGGCGCTGAAAAATCTTGGTCGGTAAAAACCCAGATTAACGAGGAATACTATAACCGCATTAACTTCCTTTTATACAAAAGGTCAAACGGCGTTGAGCTCTTGAAAGAATTGTGCGAATTCCATAAAAACATTCAATGGACTGTATTCTGCGGCAATTATTTTGCTCATCAAAACAACACCCCAATAAAGCCATATTCGTTGGAAAGAGTGCTTACAGTTCAGCAGAAGTATAAAGTTCTTATTGAAAAGTTAACGGCAGAAAATTGGGAAAACGATAAATACCTTCAAGAAATGGTTATTGCGGCGCAGGGAGTTTGTTTAATTGCAGAGCTTTCTGCTAAAATGTCCGGAGAAAAATTTGAACGTATTATTGATACTACCCAGTGGTTAAATAAATTTTCGCAAATGTGGTTAAAGAAGAACAAAAAGAGCGAGCTTTATCGCATTGTAGATTTATTTACGTATTATGAAAATTTAGATGCTGTTAAATAGGCAAAGAAAAGTAAAGAGGCACCTTCCGTCAGGAAGGTGCCTTAAATTTGTTTTAAACCTTTTTGGTTTTTATAATATGGGTTACACCCTTGATTATAAGATTCATTATAAGAATCATAAGGGATACAACTGCTGCACATTCAAGTTGCATTTGAGCTTCAAACTGATTAATCATAAGAGAAACAGGTTTGTTGCTTGTATTGGCAAGGAAAGAAACAGCAGAAATGGTCATCATACAGTTTACAAAGAAATACGAAAACATTTCTAATATAGTCAATTTGCACTGTGGTATAAGTACATCACGAATGAGGTAGAAACGTTTTATGCCCATTGTGTGAGCAACGTTTTCAAGGTTTTCGTTAATTTTGCACATGGAGTTATATATCATAAGATATGGGGATGCAATAAAGTGTATTACGTTAACTATAATAAGTATAATTAAAGTTCCGTATATCGGTGTTTTATTAAACACGAGAACGTATGAAAGACCGAGAACCAAACCGGGAATAGCCGCAGAAGTCATAGAAGATAGATGTAAAAATTTAGAAAGTTTAGATTTCATTCTTGCAGAAAGATAAGCAGACATAAAGGCAATAATTACACCCAGCACGGCAGTTCCCAAAGCTATTAAAACAGAATTGATAAAATAATCGCCTGCTTTTAATTTAAATGCTGAAATAACATTATTAAAGCTAAAACTCAAATTCTTAGGATAGTCCTTAGTAAATGCAAGAAGTACAAAGGCTACAAGGGGAAGAAGTGTCACAATGGATATTGCGGTACAATAAATATATGAGCCAAGGGTTGCGATTTTACCTTTTGTATTTTCGCAAGGCTTTGTAACGTAACCTGAGTTGCCCTTATCCTTATTTTTAAGGTCGATAATAAAAGCAATTACTGCGGGGATAAGCAAGAATGTACCGTAAACCGAGCCCTTTGCAAAATCGAGCTGACCGATTACTTCCTGATACATAACGGTGGCGATAGTTGTATATTTTCCGCCAACCATAAGCGGCACACCATAGTCGGTAATAATCATTGTGAACACGGCAAAAACTACCGAAATAAGAGGCTTTCTTAAGAAGGGGAGCATGATAGCGGTAAATTGGCGGAATCTTGGAATACCAAGCACACGAGCCGCTTCATAAGCAGAACCGTCTTCATAATCTAAAACGTCGCTGATCATTAAAAATGCAACAGGGAAAGCATAAAGTAGAGAACCGATAATAATTCCCCAAAGACCGTAAATATTACTGTTTAATCCAAAAAGCCTTGTGAGTATACCGTTATTACCCAAAAGTATAACCAGTCCCATACCGTGAGAAATAGATGGAAGTAGCATAGGCAAAACAAAGATTATACTAAAAAAGCCTTTAAGTTTAATGTTGGTTCTTTTAATACATATGGCGAGGAAAAATGCAATTGCCACTGTTAATATTGTTCCAAGTAGCGCAGAGGTTAAGGAGTTAAGAACAGAGGTAGAGAAATTAGGGGAGGTAACAACCCTTACAACGCTCTCCTTGTTTATAAAACTAAACATACGGATAAGCGGAACAAAAACAATAGTAACGAAAATAAAAGCAAATAAAAGCTTTGTGTATTCGGCTTTTCCTATATCAAACTTTTTGTTTATTAATTTAATCTTCATATTATGACCTCACACATTTCAGCAGAGAATCAATTTTTATCTGAAGGTTTTTAATAACGAAGGATTTAACATAATCGTCAGCAGGATTATCGATAATATTTTCAGGAGTGTCTAACTGAACAATGTTAGCCTCTCTCATAACCATAATACGGTCAGACATAGCGAAAGCTTCTTCCTGGTCATGAGTAATATATATCATCGTTGTACCGAATTCTTTCTGAATTCGTTTAAGTTCAGCTCTGAGGGAAAGACGGGTTTCAACGTCAAGTGCAGACATAGGCTCGTCAAATAAAATAATATCCGGTTTTAAAACCATTGTTCTTGCAATGGCGGCACGTTGTTGCTGACCGCCGGAAAGCATACGGGGGAGCTTGTCCTTGTGTTCAATAAGACCCATAAGCTCAATAACCTCAAGGGCACGTTGGCGAACTTGTTGTCTTGCTTCTTTGCTCTTGTTTTCTTTTTTGATTTTAAGAGCATACTCAACGTTTTGTAGCACTGTCATATTTTCAAATAGTGCATAATTCTGGAAAACTATACCCATACCTCTTTCTGCAGCAGGAAGATCGGTAATATCTTCTCCATCTTTAATAACGGTTCCTGCGGTAGGCTTTAAAAGGCCTATGAGTATGCGGAGAATTGTAGTTTTTCCGCAACCTGAAGGACCAAGAATGGATAAGAATTCTCCGTTTTTAACGTCAAAGCTAACCTTGTTTAAAGCTTGCTTTCCGTCAAATACCATTTCTAAATCTTTCACTATAAGCTTAGTTTCTGACATCTTGACACCTCAAAAAACAACTTTTATTAGTACTTCCATTTGCCGAGAAGAGCTTCTTTTTCAGCAATTGTATTGTTACTCATATCACTATATACAATGTTTTCAGGATAGTTCTCTACAGCAAAGGTTTTGTCTTTGAACATTTTTTCTGGGAAGAATTTTTCATTAAGCTCGTAGCTATATGTCTTAACAAGGAAATCAAATACTTCTTTAACGCTTTCTCTTTCATCCTTACCTTTGATCATAGACTGTCCGTACATAGTAAATGGAGAGCCTTCTTCAAAGAATAATACCTTTAATGGAGAGCCTTCGTTAATTTGGGTAACAGCATGAGAGGTCATACCGAAGCCAACTGCAACTTCCTTTTGAAGAAGTGCGTTAACAGGGCCTGAACCTGAAGAGGTATACTGAAGAATATTATTGGTAAGGGAATCAAAATAAGCAAGAGCTTTTTCTTCACCCCAAGCGTTAACTAAAGATTTATAGAACATATATCCGGTACCTGAAGATTTGGGGTTAGCCATAGATACAAGGTCTTTATATTCAGGCTTTAAAAGGTCTTCATAGCTTGTAGGCTCGGGAAGATTTTTTTCCTTTAATACTTCGGTATTTACTATAATAGCACCACCAACACGACACTGTACAAGATAATTCTTGCTAGCAATAGTGTCAGGTTCGTAAATGCTGGTATCATAGGATGATAAATCAGCGAGAACGCCAGCCTGTGCAAGCTGCTCCATATAAGCGTATTCAAGGTCGTATGTAATATCGCACTCAGAATCAACGCCTTCGGTAAGAAGCTTTGCAGCGTGGCTGCCGGTAGAAACATATTCGATTATAATATTATAATTAGGGAATTGTTCACTTAAACGGGCATTCATATCTTCAATAACGTAATCTTCTACACTAGTGTAAATAAGAATGCGTTCCTTAGCAGAACAACCTGTGAGAGCAACGGCAGATACTAAAATGATTGCAAGTAAAATTGCGGTAAATTTTTTGAAACTCTTTTTCATAATAAACCTCCATAAATTAATTGTAAGACTTATCTAATTTTTTTAAATCGGAATAGGTGTCAATTTCGAAAATATCATCGAATGAACATTCTCGCACCTCAACCCGATAATTGTTTTGACAGTATTCAAGAGCAACCTGTTCCCAGTAACGCTCCTTGCCACCGGGCATTTCGTAAACGCTCTTAATGTCTTCATAGAGCTTGGCACCATCTTTTTCATTCCAATAAGAAATACCGAATACGTGATGGCAGTTTGTTCCCCCAACCTTAATTTTTGTTATAATGTTGTTTCTTGTATCAACGCACCAATCGTTAGTTGTTTCAGTAGGAACACCTAAGAAGTTAGAGGTGTATTGATATTTTTGAATAAGGGAAGGATTATAAAGAATTAAATCAGCTTCCATTACGTATGCGCTTTGCAATAAATGACGGGCACACATAGCAGAAGAAATATTATTTGATTCATTATAAATAGGATTTTCGATAAACTTGATTGTGGGATATTTGTAAAGAAGCTGGTCAAATTGTTCACTTAAATAACCACGCACAATATATATTTCTTCAATTCCAATATTAGTGACGGCATCAAGAAGTGTATCTATAATTCGTTTTCCTTGTACCCTGACAAGAGCTTTTGGTGTATTAAGAGAAACGGGAACAAGACGGGAGCCAAAACCGGCTGCCAAAAAGATAACACGTTTAACCCTGTAAGGTTCTAAACAACTATATCCCGTAGCTGTAATCCCATTATTATTCAACAATTCATTTTCAATAAGAATATTAACGGTACGATTTACAGAACCAAGTGACGTTTTTGTAGCTTCGGCTATTTCCCTTTGGGTGGGTAGTTTGTGAGAACTTTCAACAAAGTTAAGAACATCGAACTCTTTACGAGTCAATGTTTGATTTTCCAAAAACAAACACCTCCTTTGAACGCTAAAAAACTAATTAGTTGCGGTTATTAGTTCATATTTCGTATTATATCATAAAAAAATGAACAAGTCAATAGAAGTTTTAATCGGTAGAAAAACGTATTATTATAAAAATAACGAAAACAAAAAGGTTGAAAAAATTGTATATTAAATATAAAAAACTTCTTGGCGATACACACCAAGAAGTCATTTTGTTATTTTCTATAAGAATTATAAGTTGGGTCTATTGAACAGAGTTCATCGAAGGTATCAATTTCTTCAATGTCGTCCATAGCACATTCCCTAACGTAAACTTTATACTCATCTTTAAAACTAACAAGAGGAACGTAGCACCAGTCCTCATCTTTACCACCCGGCATATTAAAGGTAGCTTCGATATGAGAGGAAAGAGTTTTGCCGTCATTTTTATCCCAATAGGAAATTCCTAACATGCGGTAGCAATTTGTACTACCTATTCCAAGCTCGTTGATATAACCTTCATCGTTTGTTTTAAAGTACCAGTCATCTGTTTCATCGGTTGGAATTCCAAGATAACATGAGTGATAAATATACTTATCAAAGATAGCCTTATTGTGAAGAAGTATTATCATTTGGGGCGCTTGAAGAAGTTGTGTTTTCGCTTTTAACATTGTCATCTTCTGATTTGTCAGAATTATCATTTATCTCAACTATAATTTCCAAATCATCTGCTGTTTGTGTAATTACTTGGGTTGCTTTTGAAAGAATGCTATCCGTTTTTTCTTTTTTTTGTTTTGTTTCATTAATGGAAAGATTTACTGTCGCATTATCATTTATATATCCCTTTTCGTGTGCTTTTATAACAAAACTCTCTATCGTTTTTTCTAAATCTTTTTCCTTTAAATCTAAATCCTTTGCAATTTCTTTGGCGTTATCACTTAACGGCTCTATCGCTAAAACCTTGCCATCTTCATCAAGATAAAAATTAAATTCAGGAGTATCTTTAACTGATAAAATCATTGCATAATTGTCCGGTTTTACAAAAGCATCCGTTTGCATCACCTCGCTGCTTTGAGTACTTGTATCATTTTTACTACAAGCCGTAAAACCAAATACCATCACTAAGCATAATAAAACCAATAAAACTCTTTCCATTTTTCTCATCCTCCGAATTTAAAAAGTGTGTGCAACCGAAGCTACACACACCGAAAAACGCATAACTCCGCTTGCGCCACACAAGTTTGCAATCTACAAGAGAATGTCAAAATAAGAGAATGCGTTTTTACCAAAAATAAAAACACTTCTC
>JAZNBQ010000014.1:0-18142 GCA_045587065.1 Acutalibacteraceae bacterium
TCCGCGGGCGACACCGGCACTAACAGCCGCGTTGACATGTAAGTAAACATGATCCGTGACATGGCTAAGAAGCACAACATGAAGAAGTGCAAGCTGGCTTACTTCTACTCCGAAGTGGACAAGGAGTACCTGCGCAACAAGATGAATAACGGTGAGAAGATTGAGGGTCTGGACGGCCGCAGCGATCTGACCATCGAGGAACTGGACGCAACCACCCGTATCGTTGCCGTTGCCGGCGTACATCCCTTCGTGAAGGCTCTGGAAATGGGTGCTGACGTCATCATCGGCGGCCGTACCAGTGACGCTTGTGTATTCGCAGCTGCTGCGATTCACGAAGGCTTCCCCGAGAACATTGCATACTACACCGGTAAGGTTCTGGAATGCGCTTCTTTCTGTGCAGAGCCCTACGGCGCTAAGGAATCCGTCATCGGCACCATCACCAAGGACGATGTGAAGGTCACCGCTATGGCTCCCTTCCAGCGCTGCACCATCGCATCTGTTGCCGGACACGCCATGTACGAGCGTACCAACCCCTACTATGAGTATGTAGCCGGTGGTTGCATGGATATGAGCGAGTGTGTCTATGAGCAGTACGACGAAAAGACCTGCCGTATCACCAATCCCAAGTTCATTCCCATTGACGGTCGCATCAAGGTCAAGTTGGAAGGCTCCGGTTATGTGGGTAAGCGTTACATGGGTATGGCCGGTATCCGTGATCCCTACACCATCAAGCATGTTGACGAAGTCATCGAGTGGGCCCGTTCTCAGGTCAGAGAGCGTCATCCCAACGAAAAGTATGAGCTGAGCTACCGCATTTTCGGTAAGAACGGCGTTATGGGCGACCTGGAACCCATCAAGGAGACCAAGTCTCATGAGCTGCTGGTTCTGGTCGAGGGTGTTGCTGCCGATGAGAAGCTGGCTGAGGAAGTCACCCTGATTGGTATGCGTCAGATCTTCTACGCACGTCTGCCCGAGGTTAAGGGAACTGCCGGTACTGCTGCCTTCGTTCTGGACGAAGTCACCAAGATCTCCGACGCTTATGTCTGGACCATGGACCACACCGTCGAAGTAGATGATCCGCTGGAGCTGTTCCCAATTTCCATGATTGAAATCGGTTAAAGGAGGATATATAATTATGAAAACCATGAAGCTCGTTGATCTGGCTAAAACCATCCGCAGCAAGAATGCTGGTACTGACCGCATCACTTTCGATATCATCTTTCGCGATCCCGCAAACTACGAGATGGTTAAAAAGAGCGGCGTCCTGAACAAGACTTTCATCGCCAACCTGTATGGCATCCCCGAAAGCCGCATTGCCGACTTCGTTGAGTTCGATCCCGGCTATGCCATTAAGTTCACCATCAACCGTCTGAAGCCCTCCGGATCTTTCGGCGAAGGAGATATCTTTGGCTGTCAGCAGTATCCTCCTCTGCTGGATATTGAGATCCCTGTAGAAGAATAATCCGAATTAACAACATGGGATGGTATGTACTATGCTATCCCTTGTTGCTTTTTAGGAGGAGAATACGAGGAGGTAGAAGGATGTTTGATTTACTTATTCGCGGTGCGCAAATTATCGACGGCACCGGCGCGCCAGGCTTCGTCGGCGATGTGGCGGTGGCCAACGGTATGATCGCTGAAATTGCTCCCAGCATTTCCGCAGAAGCAAGGGAAGTGGTGGATGCCAAAGGACATGTGCTGTGTCCCGGATTTATTGATGCCCACGGCCACTCGGATTTTACCCTGTTTATCAACCACAGAGGCGAGAGCAAGATCCGCCAGGGCATTACCACGGAAGTCACAGGCAACTGCGGTTTTACGGCGGGTCCCGTCACACCGGATCACGAGGAGGATCTGGTCTACTATCTTGCTAACACGATCGTTCTCAACGATGAGAGACGTGCCGCCTGGAAATGGGAGACTCAGGATCAGTTTCTACAGCACAGTGCCCGAAACGGTCTGAGCTTCAACATAGTGCCTCTGGTGGGCCAGGGAATGATCCATGTGGGCGTTATGGGTTTTGAGACCCGGATGCCCACGGAAGCAGAATTGGAACGCATGAAAGCCATGCTGCAAAAGGAGCTGGATGCCGGCTTTTACGGTATGAGCATGGCCTTTGAATATGAGCCCGGCAATCATCTGCCCACGGAGGAGACCGTCGCTTTGTGCCGGCTGCTGCGGGAGCAGGGGGGCGTTTTCAGTATCCACATGAAGAATGAGGGTGCAAACCTTTTGGAATGTGTGGAGCACGCACTGCAGATTGCCGAGGAATCCGGCTGTCGGGTGGAAATATCCCATCTAAAAGCTCGCTACACCGCCAACTGGGGCAAAGCCCGGGAAGCGATGCGGCGCATTGAGGCCGCCCGAGAGCGTGGCGTTGATGTGGCTTTTGATGTGTACCCCTATGCTGCCTATGGCAGCGGCCTGATCGATTTAATCCCCCCTTGGGTCAAAAAAGACGGCCCCCAGCTTATGTGCCAGCGGCTTCAGGATCCTGCCTTACGGCGCAAAGCCCTCTTTGATATGGAAAACGGTCTGGAGGGCTGGGATTCTATGCTGACAAGCCCTGATTGGGCAGCGTGTGTCCAGATCGCCACCCTGCGTTCTCCGGAGAATAAGTGGATGGAGGGCCTGCGATTGAGCCAAATCGCACAGCGCCGGGGCTGTACGCCTTACGAGCTGGTAGTAGACCTGATGGTGGAGGAAAGTGCTTCCGTCAAGTGCATTTGGTTTGCTATGGATGAACAAGAGGTGGCCGACATCATGCGCCACCGGCTGGCTATTTTCGGTACCGACGGTCGCGCCTGTGCCACCTATGGTGAGCTGGGAAAAGGTGCGGTTCATCCCAGATATTACGGCACATATCCCAGAATTCTGGGTAAATATGTGCGTGAGGAGGGCTTGCTGTCTCTGGAGGAAGCCATCCAAAAATCCACCTCTGCCGTTGCTCACCGGTTCGGTATTGAGGGCCGGGGCGAGCTGCGGGAGGGTTATTTCGCAGATATGGTGCTGTTTGATCCCCATACCATTGGGGAGACCAACAGCTTTGAAAAGCCTCACAGCTACCCCAACGGAATCGATCTTGTGATCGTAAATGGACAAATCGTTGTGGCCCACGGGGTCCATACAGGTACCCTGCCGGGCAAAATTCTCAGACGGGGCAGGTGATTTTGTGGAACTCTCATTTCTTTGCGTTTTGGGCATGTTGGCAACTTTGGGCCTGATTGCCGGCGTGGGTATCTATGCCGGTAAAAAGGTAAGCAGCGCCCAGGATTTTACCTCCGGAAGCAACATGGGTATTTCCATGATCGCCGGTTCTCTGGTGGGTACTTTGGTGGGTGGCGCATCTACCATCGGCACCGCCCAGCTGGCATTCAATTACGGCTTCTCCGCCTGGTGGTTTTCTCTGGCCGGCGGAATCGGACTGTTGATCATGGCTGTCTTTTTTGCAAAACCTCTGTACAACAGCGGTCTTGTGACCCTACCTCAGATCCTTACCCGTCAGTACGGTAAAAAGGTCGCCACCGCGGCAGCGATCCTCATGTCCGTGGGCACCTTTATGAGCATCGTTTCCCAGCTGTTATCGGGTGTGGCTCTGGTCACATCTTTGTATCCTCTCCCCACGGCTGCCGCTATGGCCGTCGTGGTGGTGCTGATGGTGGTATATGTGGTGTTCGGCGGTGCCTGGGGCACAGGAATGGTGGGCATCGTAAAAACGGTGCTTTTGTATGTTGCCACCTTCGTATGCGGCATTGTTTCCCTAAAGCTTGCAGGCGGACTGGACGCATTCTCCGAAGCACTGCCGGCTGATCAGTATTTTAACCTCTTTGCCCGGGGCTATTGGAAGGACGGCGGTGCCGGTGCTTCCTTGGTATTCGGTGTTCTGACCACCCAGTCTTACATCCTACCCATCGTTTCAGCACGCAGTTTGAAAATCTCCAAAGCAGGCGCCGCCCTGGGCGGTGTGCTGACCACCGTGATCGGTCTGGCCGGTATCTTTGTGGGTTTTTATATGCGGATTCATATGCCGGATACGGAGGCCTCTGTTGTCCTGCCCCAATTTATTCTGACTTGTCTGCCGGACTTTATTGGCGGTGTGATCCTTGCCACACTGCTGATCGCCCTTGTGGGAACCGGTGCGGGACTGGCTTTGGGCATTAGCTCCATGCTGTGCAATGACATTTTCAAAGCCTTGCTTCGCCCCAACGCCACAGGGAAGGAATGTCTGCGTTTTTCCCGTTGCGTGATTGTCATCATTTTGATGGCTGCCGCCCTGTTTGGTATGGGTGAGGTGGGTTCCATGATCCTCAGTTGGAGCTTCCTATCCATGGGACTACGGGGTGCGGTGGCTTTTGCGCCGCTGTGCTTTGCGCTGTTCCAGCCGGGCCGCGTAAGCAGAAAATTCGCTGCCGCTTCCATTGCCGCAGGACCGCTTTTGGTAATTGCAGGCTCATTCCTGCTGCCGGAACACATTGACCCACTTTTTCTGGGCATGGGCGGCTCACTGCTGATCTGCTTTATTGGATGGTTGCAAGGAGCAAAGCAAACGCATCCCGGTTAATTTTTTTATTCCAACCACCCTTCCAAATCATTGCCCACGGGGTTCACCCGTGGGCAATTTGCATGAAGCTGTAATTCTTTCCCCACTAAGATCAGACTGGAAGAAAAAGGTGTCGATTTTGCTATTAAAAAGACAGAACATGAGAATAAATTCACAAAATAAGGTTGTCCTATCCTTGACACACTCGTGTCGGGTAGTCCTTTAATCCAGAATGGTAAATTAGTAGGTGCAGTTACGCATGTATTGGTTGACGACCCAACCAAAGGCTACGGTATATTTATCGAGAATATGCTGGAAACCGCGGAAAAACACCTAAAGGAAGCATCTTAAAACAAAAAAATAGCAAGTTCTCAGACTTGCTATTTTTTTTGTATGTGGTATAATAACTGGTATAAATATGATTAAAGCTTTTTAATAATTAGAAGGTGTTTTCCATGACTCAGACAGCAAGTGTTTTTCTCAGTTTGTCAGTTGCTTTGCTTGCAGGACTACTGCTTTCAAGACTGGCAAAAAAAGTTCAGCTTCCGGCAGTTACTGCATATTTGGTTGCCGGCGTACTTATAGGCCCATTCGTTTTAGGCAAAATCGGCATTTCAGGTATAGGCATAACAAATGAGCAGCTTGAAGGCTTTGGCCTTATTTCCGATTTAGCCCTTGGCTTTATTGCCTTTGCAATGGGTAACGAGTTCCGTTTGTCTCAACTTAAAAAAATCGGCAAACAGGCAACAGTAATAGGCGTGTTTCAGGCCTTAGTAACTACTGTGGTGGTAGACGTAGTGCTTATAGGTCTTCATTTTATAATTCCTGATAAACTGTCTTTACCTGCGGCAATAGTTTTAGGCTCGGTTGCAACTGCAACTGCACCTGCGGCAACCTTAATGGTTGTGAAACAGTATAAGGCAAAGGGCCCTGTTACAGATATTCTTCTTCCTGTAGTAGCCCTTGATGATGCAGTTGGTCTTGTGGTTTTTGCAGTTTCTTTTGGAATTGCAAAATCTTTGGGAGCAGGCACTGTCAATATATTTTCCATTGTCCTGGAACCATTGCTAGAGGTTATCTTGTCCTTAGTTCTTGGACTTGTTATGGGATTCTTATTTAACTTGTGTGAAAAATATTTCCATTCTCGTTCAAAACGCATGGCGGTTTCTGTAGCTTTTGTTATGATGACAGTTGCAGTTTCCAGTTTAAAATTCAATATAGGAACAATTCATATTGGATTTTCTTCACTTCTTGCTTGTATGATGCTTGGAACAATGTTTTGCAATATCTGCGACGTTTCAGAAGAACTTATGGACCGCGCAGACAGATGGACAACACCTGTTCTTATTCTGTTTTTTGTTGTAAGCGGTGCAGAACTTGAACTTTCCGTGTTTAAAGACGTTTTCGTTGTAATAATCGGAATAGTATATATTATTTCAAGGTCGGTTGGTAAATACTTTGGTGCAGGTATAAGCGCAAGAGCAACAAAGTGTGATGAAAACATTGTTAAGTACCTTGGTATTACCCTACTGCCTCAAGCAGGCGTTGCTCTTGGTATGGCAATAAAGGCTATTGAACTTGGACCCGACGGCGCAATCGTAAGAAATATAACTCTCTTCGCAGTGTTGGTTTATGAAATTGTAGGACCGTATCTCACAAAAATTGCTCTTACAAAAGCCGGAGATATTAATGAAGAAGGCAGAAGAAGCGCTCGTGATGAGCATATTGCCAAGAAAAAGGCTCAAGAGAATATTTAGTTTTTAAATATTAAAACTTAAGTGGGTAACAATATGAAAAAAATCAGTATTAATATATTGGATGCAGTAAATAAATACGGTCTTGACCGTGCATTTGAAATCTGCAAAAAAAGCGGCTTTGATGCAATCGACTATGATGTCGGCAGATACCCTCTTGATAAAGGCGTTTATGTGGGTTCTGATGACGAGTTTGAAGAGCATTTTAATACTGTTCGCAAAACTGCAGAAAAATATGAACTTGTAATCGGCCAGACTCACGGTCGTTGTGAAACCTACGAGCTGGGCCAAGACGGTCGCAGAGAAGCAATAGATAAAATCTGCGAAAAAGATTTCAGAGCTACTGCGATTTTAGGTGCGCCATCTTGTGTAGTGCATTTTATTAACTCTACCGACTGGGGCAAGCAACCTCCGGAGGTAATGCGCAAGGTTTCTAAGGAAATGTATAACAATATTATTCCGTATGCCGAAAAACATAAGGTTAATATTGCACTTGAAACCTTTGGTGCTGCTCTTGTTAAGGGCGACAGAATTCGTGAGTTTTTTGCTGACCCTAATGAGTTTTTAGACCAATTTAATGCAATGGATACAAAATATAAAACCATGTGTGTAGATACAGGCCACATACACGAGGCAGAGTCCTTTTGGGTGCCTCCACCTGAAGAATATATACGTATTTTAGGTAAAGACGTAACCTTGTTGCATTTGCACGACAATTTCGGCAGATGGGACGACCATCAGCTTCCTGGACAGGGTAGTGTTAATTGGATAAAAGTTTTTGATGCTTTGGATGAAATTGATTATAAAGGTACCTATAATTTAGAACTTGCCCTTTTCCGCTATGGCAACAGTTTGGAAGATTTTCTGTATTTTGCAGGTAAATTTATGCGTCGTTTTGTAGATAATCATGGCTGTATTTAAAAGGAGATATAATTATGATTAAAATAGTGCCAAACGTAAAAGAATTAAAAACAAAAGAAGGCTTTCTTAAGACCTCCTTTGTTTGTTTTGAAAATTTAAATTGCGATAAGCGTGTACAAGCGGCAATTAACAAACTTCCGCTTAATAAAAATGGAGCAAAGCTTGATGTTGTAGTTGGTGAATGTGGTGAAAACTACGAGCTTTTCATAGAAGAAGATACCATTACAATAAAAGCAGGTGGCCCACAGGGCGCATTTTATGCCGTGCAAACGTTAAGACAGATTTTTGACCAGGGTAAAGTTCCTTGTTTGTACATAAAGGATGAACCTGATTTTAAATATCGCGGTTTTTATCACGATGTAACACGCGGCAAAATACCAACCGTTTCTACCATAAAATCACTTATTGATAATATGGCTTATTATAAACTCAACTCCTTACAGCTTTACGTAGAGCATGTTTTTGAGTTTGAAGAGTATCGCGACTTAAGAGAAACCCATGGTTATATAACCAAAGACGAAATGAGAGAAATCGGCGAATATTGCAAAGAAAACTTTATTGATTTTGTGCCTTCTCTTTCTACCTTTGGCCACTTATACGAACTGCTCAATCAGGAAAAATATAAACATTTACGCGTACTTAAAGACTATAAAAACTCAAATTTCTGGCATTCCAGAATGGAACGTTATACCATAGACCCACTACATCCTGAAAGTATTGGGATAATAAAATCCCTTATAGACCAGTACGAACCTAATTTTGAAAGCGATTATTTTAATATTTGTTGTGACGAAACCAACGACCTTGCGGTTTATCGCGAAGAGGGTATAGATGTTGGAAAAATTTATGTAGATTTTGTTAAACAAATTATCGCTCATGTAAAAGAAAAAAACAAAACAGTTATGATGTGGGCAGATGTTCTCTTAAAACATCCTGAAACTATTAACGATTTACCCCAAGATACCGTTTTCTTAAATTGGGAGTATGAAGCAGCACCCAATGAAGAAAAAATTAAAAAATTTGCAAGTCTTAACAGAAAACAGGTAGTTTGCCCCGGTACTACTACCTGGAACAGATTTTGCGAGGATATTGATGTTGCCGAAAAGAACATTTCCCTAATGGCAGAATATGGATATAAATATGGCGCATTAGGTGTACTTAATACCAACTGGGGTGACTGGGGAAATATTTGCAGTATAGAACTTGCTATGTACGGTTTAGTCTTGGGTGCGGAAAAATCCTGGTCTGTAAATACAGAAATTAATCAGGAGTTCTACGACAAAGTAAATGCCATCGTATATAAAAATGACAACGGCTTACAGTATTTAAAGGAACTGAATAAACTCCACAGTTATATTCATTGGCTAACTTTTTGTAATAACTATTTTGTTTATCAAATCAAAGGTGAGTCAACACCTTATGAGTCTGAAAAGTTAAGTGAAGTTCAGAATTTATATAAAACATTTGCGAAAAAAATATCTTTAGAAAAATGGGCAAATGATGAGTACAGAGAAGAAATGCTTATTGCCGCAAAGGGTATCTGTTTGGTAGCAGAACTTTGGGCAAAAATATCGGGCACACAGGCTCATCGCCTTATTGACACTAAAGAGTGGTTAGATGAATTTTCTGCAATGTGGCTAAAGAAGAACAAAAGAACTGAACTTGACCGCCTTATTAATATGTTTACCTATCTGGAAGAAAATTAAAAAAATTTAAGGGGTTGCCATTAATGGCAACCCCTTTTAATATTTTAGAAATTATTAAGCAAATATTCTTCTGCCGCTTTAGACCAAAGTCCGTTGTTTTGTTTTACTAAACTATCAAGTTCTGCAAAACGACTGTCCTCTTTGCCAAGTTTTTCAAAATCAGAAAGAGCAGTTAATGGCAAATGGTCAATATGAGTATAGATTAGTTTTTTGCCGCCTTCAATTTGAGGAAGTCGCAATGTTGTATCAATAGCAGCATCCATACCGCCGATATGGGTAATCATTACGGCAGGGTCAATGCGTTTTTCACTTATAAGTCGTACAATATCGCGCATATCATCTGTTGTACTGCCGCTTGTACCGGCAACATGATGCTGTGAATAATGGACATTGTAGAAATTAAATTTAGCACTGAAATTCTTATCTAAAGGACCTGCAAAGAAATTAAGGCATCCATCAAATCCAAGAATAGAATCTGCAAGTTCAACCACTGCAGGAACAGGGGCATAAACAAAAACATCATCATATCCTGTACCGCCTGTTAAAGCAAGAAGGTCATCTTTATCGGTTGCAGTGGTGAAGATAAGGGTAATACCGTCTTTGGCGGCATCGTCAGGATTAAAGATTTCTTCTGCACGAGCAAGTTTTTGCTCGTCAAGGTCGGTTACAACAACCATAGACGGCTTAACATCTCCGTGTAATGCGATGTCAATAGCAACTAGACCCATAGGACCGCATCCGCCTAAAATTGCGATTTTGCCGTCAGGCTTAACATTGGTGTAGGGCTCATATTTTTCGTCCAAATGTAAATTTGCCTTGTAGCCTCTGATAACACAGGAAGCAGGTTCAATAAGTGAGCCCTTGAAGAAACAGTCGCTATCAAGTTTAATTAGAAAATCATTTTCTAGTATATGGTCATATACTATTGAATAGGTTGAAACACCGCCGATTTCCCCAAAAGAGTAACCAACAGTTTGCATACCTCCGAGATATGAAAGCACAGGAGGCATAGCAACCTTGTCGCCAACACTGAATTTGTCTTTCCATTTATCAGTAACTTCAACTACTTCTGCGCAAAATTCGTGGCCAACAATAACGGGATTTTCTGCAACATTGTCAGGTACTCTTATGTGTTTAGCACCTTGTTTTGCAGTTTTATATGTAGACATACAAACACTGTCTGAAATAATTTTTATCAGTAATTCACCGTTTTTAAGGGCAGGAAGTTCAAATTCCTCCAGGCGCAAATCGTTTTCGCCATATAAACGAACCGCTTTTGTTTTCACTGTTTTTACCTCCTAAATACGACCTGCACTACCAAAGGTATGCAACTTATCCTTTACAACTTCCTTCATCATAACACGAGCATCCTCGAAAACAATAAAGGGCCAGGTAGCAGGATTTTCAATAGTATTTAGTTTATCTTTAAGACCTTTGTTTAAAGCATAAACCACATCAGAATAAATATTGATTTTTGTTATACCGTGGCGAATTGCATTTTGCATCTGGTCATCAGGAGTACCGCTTCCGCCGTGAAGAACAAGAGGTCTGTCGCAAACTGCAGTAATTTCATCAAGACGGTCAATTCTGAGTTCAGGTGTTTTCTTATAAACACCGTGAGAAGTACCGATTGCTACGGCTAAAGCATCAACATCGGTAATGTCAATAAACTTTGAAACTTCTTCAGGAACAGTAAGTGTTTCGCCTGGGTCATCATCAGTTCCGGTTTCGCTAATGCTACCAACACTTGCGTTACCAACATGACCTAATTCTGCTTCAACAGTTACTCCCTTAGCGTGAGCATATTTGGTAATTTCGGCAGTTTTTTTAGCGTTGTCGTTAAAAGGTAATACCGAACCGTCAAACATTACAGAACTAAATCCGGCATCGATACCTGCCTTGATTAATTCAAAATCTGTTGCGTGGTCCATGTGGAAACATACAGGTATGTTAAAATGTTCAGAAGCAGATTTTACCATCGCAGGAAGAAGGGATAAACCTTTTCCAGTTAAATCAACTCCAAGACCCATCAATAAAGCAGGTGAACCTTCTTCTTCACAAGCCTCAAGCACCGAACGCACCATATCATAATTGCTTACATCAAATGCAGGAATAGCATAATGATTTTTTTTTGCGTCTTCCAACATTTCTTTCATAGTAACTAACATAAAACCACTCCTTTATAATGAGATTATATCAAAGGATTTAACATTTGTCAATTACAAATGTTAAATCGTTGACTTTTTGTGTTGAAAATGATAAAATAACATAAAAGAAGGTGAAATTCATGAATGTTAAAGATGAAAAAATATTAATGTCCGAAGTGGCAATAATGTACTATAAAGAAAATAAAACACAACAAGAAATTGCAAATTTAATGAATTTATCCAGACAAACAGTTTCAAAACTTTTAAATGATGCCATTAAGGAGAATGTTGTTGAAATAAAAATTCGCAATCCTAAAAAGGACTGCGAGGAGTTAGAAAAACAAATTACTAAAACTTTTAATGTAAAAAAATGTATAGTTGTGGGTGTAAGTTCGCAAAATGAGCATTTACGCAAATCTATGACGGTAAATGCTGCGGCAGAATATATATCATCAGTATTAAACAGGGGAAATCAGAAAATAGCACTTTCTTGGGGCAGAACAATTCAAGACATTATAAATTCAATGGAACAAACAGAAACCAATTCAAATATAGTATTTCCTCTTTTTGGTGCTACCGATAACGAAAATTTATATTTTTCTTCTAACGAAATGGCGCGTAGTATGGCAGATAAAATAGGGGCAGATGTTAAATATGCTTGGTTTCCTTATTTGGCAGATAATAATGAAGATGGAGCTCTGCAAAAAAAACTGTCCTATTACAAAAAAATTCAGGATTTGTGGAATAGCGCCGATATTGCTATTTTAGGAATAGGAAATACAGAAATTCTAGATATTTTTGGCAAGTCTTTTGGTTATAACGAAAGACATTTTGGAGTGATAGGGGATATTGCAACTCATTTCTTTAACGAAAAAGGGGAGTTTGTAGAACTTTATGATAACACCCTTTGCGCATCTGTTGAAAATATAAAAAATGCAAAAGAAACCATAGCCATTGCTTGTGGAGACAATAAAGTTGATGCCATTTTTGGTGCATTAAAAACAAATGTAATAAATACCATAATAACTGATGAACACACCGCAAGAAAAATTTTGAAAAAGAACCTATAAAAAAACCAGGCGTTAGCCTGGTTTTTCTTATTCTGCTAATATGTCCATTACATTTTGCTTTCTTACAACAATATGTGTACCTGTGGGATATTTATGCTTAACGGCATTGAAAACGACCTTTGCAAAATCATCAGGGTCAAGAAGAGTGCTTTGGTCCTCTTCAGGATATAAACTTTTTCTCATTTTTGTTTTAGTTCTTGCAGGGGAAAGACAAACGGCAAAAAGACCGTCTTCTGCCCAACATTTAGTTAGCATAAGAACAGCGGCTTTTGTAGCGCAATACTCACTCCAGGTGGCATGAGTTTCAACCGATGCGGCCGAGCCGATATTAATAATTTCTAAATTTGGATTATACTTTAAACCTAATTGAGTGCAGTATACAGTACCTGAAAGATTTATATCAATATGTTTTTTAGCATTTTCTAAATTTGCTTCTTTTATAGAGCAGGGAACAACATAACCTGCGTTATTAACTAATATGTCAGGAACAAATTCCTTCATATTTTTTTCTATACTTTCCCAATTAGTTACATCCATTTCCATTCGTGAAGGGGCGTACACCTCATATCCGTTTTCTTCAAGAATTGCCTTAATGGATTGGGCAATACCTCCGCTGCCCCCTGTTATTAATACTTTTTTCAATTATCTCAACTCCTGTTGTTTTTTGCGTTATATGTTGTTACCTGATGCATCCAGTCTTTAGCCAATGCATAAAATTCTTTGTATTTTTCATAATAAAATTTATATTCTTGGTGCTTTTGCTTGTTGGGTTCTATCACATAATCAACCGATGTCATATTTTCGGCAGCAGTTTGAATGTCAGGGTAAAGACCACCTGCAACCGCACCTAAAATTGCCGAACCTAAGCAAGGACCTTCGGTCACCTTTGGAACAGTAATGGGAACATTGCTTATGTCCGCGTGGGTTTGCATCCAGAAACGGCTTTTTACCGCACCGCCCGAAATAACAATTTCACTAAGGTCAAAATTGGCTTGGCGAAAGACCTCAATAATAGCTTCAGTTCCGTAGCAAATACTCTCAATAATTGCGCGATACATATGCGCAGGAGTATGATTTAAAGAAAGTCCGTATAACATACCTCTTACATCAGGGTCGACATAAGGGGTTCTGTTGCCTTGGAAAAAGTCCAAAGCCACTAGTCCGTCTGCGCCAATGGGTAAGTTTTCTGCCCCTTCATTTAAAAGGTCATAAACCGACTTTCCTTGTTTTAAGGCTTCTTCTTTAACGGTTCCGCAAAGATTGTTAACAAACCACTCTATTATTGAACCGGTGGAGGTTTGACCGCCTTCTACCATTTGTAAGCCCTTAACAATGCAGTCAGGATATGAGCCCCACATTCCTTTGTGATGAATAGATTGCTCTACCTGTGCTATGTGCAAGTGAGAAGAGCCTGTTATTAAGGTCATTTTGCCGGGTTGAACAGCGTTTAAACCTATTACGCCAACAAAGGCATCTGCACCGCCCTCACCAACAGGAGTGCCTTCTTTTAAACCTAGTTCATCTGCAGCTTCGGCAGTAAGACCGCCTACAAATTCCCCCATAGGTAAAACATCAGATGGGAGTTTCTGTACCAAATCTTCTAAACCTATTTTCTCATAAAAATTGGTAGGATATCCGCCCTCTTCAGAATTATAATACCAACGGGCAGAGGCACAGTTTATACTAGCAGCGTATCTGCCTGTAAGTTTATATACTAACCAGTCGGTACACTCATAAAACCTGGTTGCTTTATTCCAGAGCTCAGGCTCATTTTCTTTTATCCAAAGGGCTTTAGCAGGTAAACATTCTGCAGAAACCATACCGTAGCCATTGTATTTAAGGGCATCGTGACCCGACTCAAAAATTCGTTTTGCCTCATTAGACGCACGAACATCCATCCACATAATAGCCTTGCGCAAGGGGACCATATCATCTCCGGAGAGCAAAACGGTACAACAAGTTGTGTCAAGACTCATACCTTTAATGTCGGCAGGGTCAATCTTACTTGTTTCGATAGCCTTTTTAGAGGCTTTGCATATTGCTTCCCACCACTCATTAGCATCTTGTTCTGCTCTGCCTGATGCAGGAGTGTAAAGGGGAAATTTTTCACTGCAAAAAACCACAGGATTTCCTTTTAAATCAAAAATGCCTACTCTGGCACCGCCTGTGCCAACATCAATACCTAAAACATATTCTGAAATATTCATATAATCCACTCCGATAAAAAATTGGGACATTTGCTATAATGTTTTCAGATACATATATTATAACATCGCTATTAACATCTGTCAATTACAAATGTTAAGCAAAAAAGAGTAGTGTTTGCATAATCTCCTTTTAGTAGATATATTCAGTAAAAATGCCTCTGTTGTACTAATAAGCGTAGGTTTACTATTGCCTAAAAAGAGACTATAATAAAATCAAAGAGTAGATTTTGTCTGCTTTATATTAATAGGAGGAAAAAAGATGGATTTTTTAAGCACTGTTAAAGGCTCACTTTTGGAAGATTTCTTTCCAAAGGGATGGGACATTAAAAAAATTGATGAGTGTTGCGAAAAAGGTGTAGAAAGAGAAGATTTCTGGCATCCTGATTTCCAACCAATTGCGGCAGATAGCCTAGAGGAATTCAATATCTACATGGGACACGAAATTGCCCTTAAAATCAAAGAAGCAGGAGATAAAGGCGAGAAACTTGCTATGATTCTTCCTGTTGGACCTATGGGTATGTATAAATGGGCAGTATATTTCCTTAAGGAGTGGAAGGTTTCTTGTAAACACGTTACCACCTTTAATATGGATGAATGGGCAGATTCTGAGGGTAACACCCTTGATAAATCAAACCCTGCTTCTTTTGAATATAGCATGAAAGAAGCATTCTTTGATAAACTTGGCGAGTATACAATTCCTGAGTGTCAGAGAAACTTTGCAACCAAGGAAAATCTTCCTACATATCCTGAAAAGATTGCAAAGCTTAAAGCAGAAGGCGCAAAGCTTGTTCTTGTATTTGGTATTGGTAGAGCTTGCCACATCGCTTTCTGGGAGCCTCACTTTGCAGAAGAATTTGCAACCGAAGAGGAATGGTTAAACCAACCATATCGTATTGCTGCTAAACTTCATCCATGGACAGTTGAGCAGAATGCTATTACAAGTTTCAAGAGCCGTACAACCTTAGTACCTTGCCGTGCAAACACAGTAGGCCCTGCACTTATGTTCCAGGCAGACTACATCATTGGTGGTGCAGACGGTACATTAGGTCGTGGCATGGGTTGGCAGGGAATGAGCTTCCTCACCACTTTACACTACGGTCCTGATATGCACATCACAAGTAGCTATATTCCAACAATGCCAGGTAAGCTTTTCTATCTAAAGCCCCTTGCAGGTCCTCTCAACGCAGAGTGCAACTAATATGAAATTTAAAACGGCACACTCTTTAGAGTGTGCCGTTTTTTTATAAGTTTATATACAAATGCGAAGGGTTTAGAAAGCTTTATCGTATAGCCATCTTCCGTTTGTAAAGTCAGGGAAAGCAACAGGTATGCCACCTTGAGCGATAGAATCCTCAGTAAGTGGGGTAATTGCCATCCAAGTTGCCATATCGTAAACGTCAATAGGCATAGGCTCTTTGTTAATTACAGCATTAACAAAAGCACTCATACAGAGCCAATCGGTACCACCGTGGCCGCCGCTCATACCTGAACCGCCGCCTTTGATACCTTCTTCAAGATACTGTTTCCAAAGTGGGTCAAGCCATTTTTCTTCATATTCGTCGGCATTTGAAGTGGTAATTCTGCTGCCTGGTGTTTCGTGTACCTTGCCAATGTTAGAAGAATCTACAAATAAATCTTTATCGTTGTTGTAGTATGCTTTTGTACCGTGAATATTAAACTCGCGGCTATAGTAACGAGGAAGTGTTGTTTCAAGACGGATGGTAACAGTCTGACCGCCTGCGCAGTTTATAACTGTTGTTACAACATCGCCTTGCATTACTTGTAGGTCTTTAAGTTCCTCAACGTCTGAACGCTTTGTTTTTATAAATTCCTTAAGCCCTGACGCTTTTGAGGAAAAGGACGAGAGGGAAACAAAACGGTTGCCGTTATTTATGTTAAGAACCTGTGCAATAGGTCCTATTTCATGTGTGGGGTAGTTATCGCAGTTGCGGGTTGTATAGTTGCGAAGTCTGTAGTGCTTTGTTTTGTAACCGTCAGAAATTTCGTCGCAGAGATAGTGGCAATATGCTCCGTCACAGTGAACAACTTCACCGAAGTAGCCAGCCTTGGCCATATTAATAAGCATACGTTCGCGACGTCCATAGCAGGTATTTTCAAGCATCATAATAGGAGTTCTTGTTGCTTCATATGTCTTTACAAGGTCCCAGCATTGTTCAATAGAGTATGCACCTGCAACCTCGCAACCAACTGCTTTGCCGGCTTTCATAGCATATATAGAAAGGGGAATATGAGCTTCCCAGGCGGCACCAATTATAACTGCGTCAACGTCATCTCGGTCAATAAGCTCGTAAGCATCGGTTGTGCCGTAGGGCTCCCAGTCAAGTTTATAATCTTCTCTAAGTTTTTTTTGAGCAGCCTCAATTCTGTCAGGGAAAATATCGCAAATTGCAGTAATTTTCACCTTATCGGGCATCTTGACAAGGTTAGCCATAAGACCTGGTGCGCGTTGACCGTAGCCTATTATACCTATTCTTAGTTTTTCCATAACAACAGCCTCCATTTGTGAAAAAAATCAACTACTCTAAGTTTAGCATTTAATTCAGTGGTTGTCAATCAAAAATCACAATAATGTAAATCATAGTTGACAAACGTAAAAAATAAAAGGTGTTGCTCTGTTGAGCAACATCTTTTTGTGCTTTAAAATATCTTATGCAAGCTCTGCAAAGTATTTAATTGTACGAACCATCTGGCTGGTGTAGGAGTTCTCGTTATCATACCAAGCAACTACCTGTACCTCATAGGTGTCGTCATCAACCTTGCAAACCATTGTCTGAGTAGCATCGAATAAAGAACCATAACGAATGCCAACGATATCGCTGGAAACGATTTCATCTTCATTGTAGCCGAAAGACTCAGAAGCAGCAGCCTTCATAGCAGCGTTGATACCTTCAACAGTGATGTCCTTGCCCTTAACAACTGCAACAAGAATTGTTGTAGAACCGGTAGGAACAGGAACACGCTGAGCAGAACCGATAAGTTTGCCGTTAAGCTCAGGAATTACAAGGCCGATAGCCTTAGCAGCACCTGTTGAATTAGGAACGATGTTAACAGCAGCAGCACGTGCACGACGGAAGTCGCCCTTTCTGTGAGGACCGTCAAGAACCATCTGGTCACCTGTGTAAGCATGGATAGTGCTCATGATACCGCTCTGAATTGGAGCATAATCGTTAAGAGCCTTAGCCATAGGTGCAAGACAGTTAGTTGTGCAAGATGCAGCAGAGATGATAGTATCATCTGCAGTAAGAGTATTTTCGTTTACGCTGTAAACAATAGTCTTAAGGTCTTTTCCTGCAGGAGCAGAAATAACAACCTTTTTAGCACCGGCATCAATGTGAGCCTGTGACTTTTCTTTTGAAGTGTAGAAACCTGTGCACTCAAGAACAACGTCTACGCCGATTTCTCCCCAAGGAAGGTCAGCAGCGTTCTTTTCTGCATAAATTTTGATTGTCTTACCGTCAACAGTGATGTTGTCTTCACCAGCAACTACGGTATCTGCAAGAGCATATTTACCCTGAGCAGAGTCGTATTTGAGAAGGTGAGCAAGCATTGCAGGGCTTGTAAGGTCGTTAATAGCAACGATTTCATAGCCTTCTGCACCAAACATCTGTCTGAAAGCAAGACGGCCGATACGGCCAAATCCGTTAATAGCAACTTTAACCATTGGAATAACCTCCTAAAATTTTCTTTTTATATTTTACCCTAAATAATTGTTTTTTGCAAGTAGTTCGTTGAAAATTTAACAATATTTTTTAGAAAATCAGTATTTTTGTTAAAAT
>JAZNBQ010000015.1:0-22380 GCA_045587065.1 Acutalibacteraceae bacterium
TTCTCTTAATCTTGTCCTTAATTTACTTTGATTCTCATCAAAATTGTCGGGTCCAATTTTTCTTAGTCGTTGTTTAATTTTCAAGGTCCATCTCGCGCCCCTTTTTTAAGGCGCTTGATTATATTACCATATACCCACTGCATTGTCAAGAACTTTTTTAAACTTTTTTTAAAAAATTTTAAAACCCCAATATTTGCACTAAATATCGGGGTTTTTATAACAGTTTTTATTGATTTTGCTAATACTCTATATACTTTTTAAGTTTTTGCAAAGCCTTTTGTTCTTTTCTTGATACCTGGACCTGAGAAATATTTAGAAGCTTTGCCGTTTCGGTTTGAGTTTTTTCTGCCAAGAATCTGAGTTTTATTATTTTTTGTTCTTCTAAATTAAGTCTTTGGATTCCTTTTTCAATATCAAGTTTTCCTATAATTTCTTTCTCGTAACTTTCTGTAGGCAACTCTATCTCTCCTATTCCGTTTTCATCCTCGTAGGTAAGGGACAACACTTGATGAGATGAGCAGATGGCTTCGGAAATTTCTTCAGGCGTTGAGTTTAATCTTTGTGCCAACTCTTCTATGGTTGGCTCTTTGCCGTTTTCTCTTTCAAATCGTTCCTTTTCCCTGCCTATTTTCATAGATAACTCTTTTAAACTTCGCGAAACCTTTATTGTGCCTCCATCTCTGAAAAGCCGTTTGATTTCTCCTAATATCACAGGAACGGCATAGGTTGAAAACTTCAGTCCTCTTTCACTGTCAAAGCCATCTGCCGCTTTGACAAGTCCTACGCAGCCTGCCTGAAACATATCGTCATATTCCAGACCTCGATTTGTAAAATGCTTAAGACAGGAATGAACCAATTTTATATTGTTTTCAATCAGCGCCGACCTTTCAGACATTTTCTCTCACGCTTATTTTCTTGACCATTGTAATGGTAGTTCCTTTTCCTACAACGGAACGCACCTTAAGATTATCTGTAAAGCTTTCCATAACTGCAAAGCCCAGCCCTGCTCTTTCTCCGCCTGCAGTTGTGAAAAGCGGTTCCATCGCCTGCTTTATATCGGCAATTCCACAACCTTTATCTCGTATTTTTATTTTGAAGGTTTTTTCAGGCAGTATCTGACAGCTTATGTATATATCTCCGATGGTGTCGGCATATGCGTGGACTATGCAGTTGGTTACCGCTTCGGAAACGGCGGTTTTTATATCTGAAATTTCTTCCACCGTTGGGTCAAGCTGAGAAGCAAACGCCGCCACTGCAACTCGTGCAAACGCCTCGTTGGTGGAACGAGATGGAATTTTAAGAGAAAAAGTATTAAGACTTTTCATTAGTTTACTCCTTTATCTATTTTTGCAAGTTTTTCTATTCCTGCAAGTTTCATTACCTTATATATATTAGGTGGCAGATTTGTAAGGCTTAATTTTGCTCCGCTTTTTTGCAGATTTCTATAACGCCCCATAACAAGTCCTATACCTGAGCTATCCATAAAGGTTACTCTGTCAAAATCTAAAATTAAGAGGGTTGGCATATTAAACTCCACCGCCTCATCTATCTGGTTTCTTACAGTTTTGGCGGCGTGGTGGTCAAGTTCTCCCTCGAGATACACTGTTAAAACCTCTCCTACCGAACTAAAATTTACAGGCATTTGGCACCTCCGAAAAAAATTAAGGACAAGCCTTTTTAATTAGTATAAAGGCTTGTCCTTAAAATATATGTCATATTAGGTTGTCGAATTTTTATTTAAAATAAGAGATAAGGTCGTCCCTTAGTCCTCCTGCCAGATACAGTGAGCCGAAAACAAAAAGCGGAGCATTTTCTTTAGAGGCTTCTTTTATAGCCTCTTTATAATTTTCTGCTGATTTAACCTCTTTACAATATTTTTCTGCAAGTGTTTTTAAATCTTCTGCAGACATAGTACGTTTATTTTCTTTAACAGTTACAGTTATAACCTTTTTTACAAAGGGCAAAGTAACTTTAAGAAAACTGTCGCAATCTTTATCCGCCATCATACCAATAATAGCCACTGAATCTTTATGCTTTTCTAAAAATCCCTTTAGCGCCATACCGCCGTTAAGGTTGTGGGCGCCGTCTAACACTACCAAAGGTTTTTTAGATATAATTTCAAGTCGCGCAGGAATTGTTGCCTCTTCTATGCCCTTTGAAATAATTTCCTGTGGCAGACTTATTCCTGCTGCTTTTACCGTTTCTATAACGGTAAGGGCGTTATAGATTTGATGTTCACCGCAAAGAGTGGTTTTATATTCATGGTCTTTATATGCAAAATGATTGCCAAAATCCCGATCATTTATAATTTTAAGGTCTTGTATATCAGGCACAACAAACTTTTCGGAATATGATTTTATAGTTTCCCTAGCCTCTGCTTCCTGCAAAGGATAACAAATGGTTGGGCTTCCCTTTTTTATAATACCGCATTTTTCCATTGCAATCTCACTCAAGGTGTTTCCCAGATAATCGGTATGGTCAAAATCGATTCTTGTTATTACTGACGCCAAATTACTCTTTATAACGTTGGTGGCGTCAAATCTTCCCCCAAGCCCTGTTTCAAGAATTACAATATCGCATTTGTTCATTTTAAAGTAAAGCATAGCAAGGGCGGTTATAAACTCAAACTCGGTAACCGTTATTCCTGTGTCTTTTACTTTCTGTGTAAGCTTTGCTAAAGCCTCTTTTTCTATATATTCTCCGTTTATTTGTATTCTTTCTCTAAAGTCAACAACAAAGGGAGAAGTATAAAGGCCTGTCTTAAGTCCGGCTTTTGCATATATAGTGGAAAGCATTGTGCAGACAGAACCTTTTCCGTTGGTGCCTGCAACGTGGATGAACCTTAATTCATCTTGTGGATTACCCAAGGCATTCAGCAAAGCGGTTATTCTCTCAAGTCCGGGTTTTGAACCGAAAACTAAAAGAGAATGTATGTATTTTAGTGCTTCATTATAATTCATAAAAAATTCCTTTAATATATTATTTGTTTTTTTGGAAAAATAATATTGAGGTGGTAAAAATGGAAGATAAAAAAATCCCTTTTAAAGAAAATCCGGAAGAGGAAAAACCCTTATTCCCTGAAATATATATGGAAAAAGAAGACGAGGAAAACAAGGATTTTAACCTAAAATATTCAAATCGTATGCTTTTTTAAAAAGCATACGATTTGGTTTTATTTGCTTAATTTTGCAATACTGTCCTCTAAAAGAGCAATGCGGTCAAGTGTTTTTGCAAGAAGGTCTCTTTGCTTTTCAACAACTGCTTGAGGTGCTTTTGCTACAAAACCCTGATTATTTAATTTGCTCTCGTAGAAGTTTTTGTCTTTTAAAGCGGCTTCCATTTCCTTTTCCAAACGTGCGCGCTCTGCTTCAAAGTCTACAAGCTCATTCATTGGCATATATACTGTAGCAGAGTCGGTAACAACGCGAATAGCATCTTCCAGGCCTTCTGCCTCGGTATTAGAAACGGTAACCTCTGAGGCGGAAGCCAATTTACATACGTAAGGAATTCCGCTTTTGAAGCTTTCTTCAAAGTTGGTTACAATATAAACCTTTGCCTTGCGGGAAGGTGGAACGTTCATTTCGCTACGGCGGTTTCTTATTGCTCTTATAACCTCCATAACCTTCTCAAACTCTTCCTCTTCTCCCTTGAAGGAAAGTTCTTCAGTATAAACAGGCCAATCAGATACCATAATAGCTTCTCCGCTATGTGGTAAAGACTGCCAGATTTCCTCTGTTATGAAAGGCATAAACGGATGAAGAAGTTTCAGTACGCCTGTAAAGACGTAAAGAAGTACTCCTCTTGCAACGTCTGCATGCGCTTTTTCCATAGAAAGACGTGATTTTGCAATTTCGATATACCAGTCACAGAAAATGTCCCAGATAAAGTCATAAAGCTTTGATACTGCAAGGCCCAACTCGAACTTATCGAGATTTTCTGTTACCTCTTGTACCAAGGTGTTGAATTTAGAAAGAACCCATTTATCCTCTATTGCAAGATTTGCAGATAGTGGAATTTCCTCAGATGATTCTAAATTCATTCTGATAAATCTTGCTGCATTCCAAATCTTGTTTGCAAAGTTACGGCTTGCCTCAACTCTTTCAGGCTTGTATCTCATATCATTTCCCGGGCTGTTACCAGTAGCCAGAGTAAATCTTAAAGCATCGGCACCATATTTTTCAATTTCTACAAGTGGGTCGATTCCGTTGCCTAAAGATTTAGACATTTTAACGCCGTTAGCATCACGAACAATACCGTGGAATAAAACGGTTTTGAAAGGAACTGTATCGGTATACTCAAGACCTGAGAAAATCATTCTTGCAACCCAGAAGAAGATAATATCGTAACCTGTAACCAACGTATCGGTAGGATAGAAATATTTAAGGTCGATATTTTCTTCAGGCCAACCAAGTGTTGAGAATGGCCAAAGAGCAGAAGAGAACCAAGTGTCAAGAGTATCTTCGTCCTGTTTTAATTTCTTGCTTTGACATTTTGGGCAAGATTCAGGGTCGGTACGGCTAACGATAATCTCGCCGCAATCCTCACAGTACCACGCAGGAATTCTGTGACCCCACCAAAGCTGACGCGAAATACACCAGTCTTTAATGTTTTCCATCCAGTTAAAGTAAATCTTCTCAAGACGGGACGGAATAAACTTAATGTCTCCGTTTTTCACAGATTCTACTGCAGGTTTTGCAAGTGGTTCCATCTTAACAAACCACTGCTTTGAAATTCTGGGTTCTACAACAGAATTACAACGATAGCAAGAACCAACGTTGTGTTTTAAAGGCTCGGTTTTAACAAGAGCGCCACATTCAGCCAAGTCTGTAACCATCTGCTTTCTTGCTTCATAGCGGTCAAGGCCTTCATATTTTCCGCCAAGCTCGTTAATTTTAGCATCATCGGTCATAACGTTTATGACAGGTAGGTTATGACGAAGACCAACCTCAAAGTCGTTGGGGTCGTGAGCAGGTGTAATCTTAACAACGCCTGTACCAAAATCCATTTCTACGTAAGAGTCGGCAATAACAGGAATTTCTCTGTTAACTAAAGGAAGAATTACCTTTTTGCCTACCAAATGCTTATATCTTTCATCGTCAGGATGAACGGCAACTGCAGTATCTCCAAGCAAGGTTTCAGGACGGGTTGTTGCCAATTGCAAATACTCGTCACTATCACTTACCTTATAGCGCAAGTGCCAGAAGTTGCCTTCGCTTTCATTATACACAACCTCTGCATCAGATATAGAGGTAAGACAATGTGGGCACCAGTTGATAATACGCTCACCGCGATAGATAAGCCCTTTATTGTAAAGTCTTACAAAGACTTCTCTTACAGCGTTGGAGCATCCTTCATCAAGAGTAAATCTTTCTCTTTCCCAGTCGCAAGAAGCACCAAGCTTTTTAAGCTGACTAATAATGGTGCCGCCGTACTTTTCTTTCCACTCCCAAGCACGTTCCAAAAACTTTTCTCTTCCGATATCTTCCTTGGTAAGACCTTCTTTTTTCATTGCCTCAACGATTTTTGCCTCGGTGGCAATAGAAGCATGGTCGGTACCCGGAAGCCACAAAGCAGCTCTGCCCTGCATTCTTCTGTAACGAATGAGAATGTCCTGCAAGGTTTCATCAAGGGCGTGGCCCATATGAAGTTGTCCTGTAATATTTGGTGGAGGTATAACTATGGTGTAAGGTTCTTTATTTACGTCAACCTCTGCATGAAAATAGTTACCGTCAAGCCAGAATTTATATATTCTGTCTTCAACTTCCCCCGGTTCGTAAGTTTTTGCTAATTCTTCAGCCAATTTAATCACTCCAAAAGTAAATACAACACATATAATAAGGCATTTTGTTTACTTTGTCAAATAATTCCTTTTATAATAGTGTTTTTACGTGGCATATTAGTTTTGTCGGCTAAGTTATTTTTCCTGCGTTTGCGCCGACTTGCCGCCTAAATTCTAGTAACATAGAGTTTAGGCGGTTTGCTATTTTAAAATGTTAACTGAGTTTCTTCCTCGTTCTTTTTAAAGCTTCCTGCGGCAGGAAGATTCTTTGCTCTAAAGCGGTAGGGACTATCAAGCATTCCCTCTGTTACCACCTCTGCCGAGTAAATGCGTTGACCACGTTTTTGGTTCATTACCGCAATACCGCCGTTATCTTTGGTGGCCTTGGGAAGTATTAATGAGGTGTTAACCAAAAGCACTCTGCCGTTGGTTGATGTCAAGAAAATATCACAATCTTCTTTTATATAGAGTATTGTATGGAGATTATATTTATCGCAATATGCATTGATAAGCTTTTTACGGTTGGTTTTTGTGGCATAAGAAGAAAGAGGCACTTTAGCGATTCTTCCGTTGTCAAAAACAAACAAAACATAACCTAAATAGTCTTTAGTCTGAACCATATATATGGCATTTTCGGCTTCGTCAAAGCCAAGTTTAGCAGGAATGTAATCGCCAAGTTGACTTGCCTTGCTGTCTCCAAACTCTGCTGTTTTAGACTTATAAACCTGATGTTTATTACTAAAGAACAGAAGATCTACTGCGTTGGTGGACTCCTCTTGCTGTGTAAGAACGTCTCCGTCTTTCAGTTTTTGTTCTCCGCTCATACGAAGTGACTGAGGCGTTATCTTCTTAAAGTAGCCGTCGCGAGTAAAGAAAATAGTTACAGGCGAATTATCTACCTCTTCAACTACGTCATCACTGTCTGCGCCGCTATTTTCAATTATTACGGTTTTTCTGTCTTCGCCGTATTTTGCAATAACTGCTTCAAGCTCTTTTATGATGATGTTAAGCTGTTTACGACGAGAAGAAAGAATGCTTTCCATATCTTCGATTTCTTTTTCAAGTTTTTCTATGTCTTCAAGTCTTTTTAGAATATACTCTATGTTTAAGTGACGCAATTTAATTTCCGCTACATATTCTGCCTGATTTTCATCAATGCCAAAACCAATCATAAGGTTGGGAACAACCTCTTTTTCTTCGGCCGTTTCTCTGACGATTTTGATAGCCTTATCAATATCGAGAAGTATTTTAGAAAGACCTTTTAATAAATGAAGACGGTCTTTGGCTTTGGACAGGCTATGATAAACACGACGCTTAATACACTCGTTTCTGAATGCTACCCACTCGCTTATAATTTCCTTTATGCCCATTACCTTTGGAGAGCCTGCTATTAAGATATTAAAGTTGCAGGAAAACGAATCCTCTAAAGGTGTAGATTTATAAAGCTTTTTCATAAGCTTTTCTGGGTCGGTGCCACGTTTTAAATCAATAGTAATTTTAAGACCTTTAAGGTCTGTTTCGTCACGAATATCGTTAATTTCGGTTATCTTCTTTTGTTTTACAAGGTCAATAACCTTTTCTAAGATTGCCTCGGTTGTGGTTGTAGGCGGTATCTCGGTAATATCGATACAATTGGCGGATTTATCGTATTTATAAGTTCCTCTTATTCTGAAGCTTCCTCTACCTGTTCTGTAGATTTCTTCTATTTCCTCGCGGTTATAAAGAAGTTGTCCACGAATTGGAAAATCAGGAGCTAAAAGAGTGTCTGCCACATTTATATCGTTATCTTTAATATATGCAATGGTTGTTTCGCATACTTCTTTTAAATTGAAGGGACAAATAGAACTTGCCATACCTACCGCAATACCTGTATTTGCGTTAACAAGAACAGATGGGAATGTTACAGGAAGGAGCAAAGGCTCTTTCATTGTGGCGTCGTAGTTGTCCACAAAATCTACCGTATCTTTATCTATATCGGCAAAAAGTTCCGCCGCAATAGGCGCAAGTTTTGCCTCTGTATAACGAGATGCAGCATAAGCCATATCTCTTGAATATGCTTTACCAAAACTTCCCTTAGAAGCAACAAAGGGGTGTAAAAGTGCTTCGTAACCTTCAGACAGGCGCACCATGGTTTCATATATAGCGGCATCTCCGTGAGGGTTAAGCTGCATTGTTCTACCTACAATATTTGCAGATTTAATTGTACCGCCGTTTAAAAGCCCCATATTATACATTGTATAAAGGAGTTTTCTGTGAGATGGTTTAAATCCGTCAATCTCAGGTATTGCGCGAGAAACAATAACGCTCATGGCGTAAGGCATATAGTTGGTCTCTAAAGTTTCTGTTATAGGTTGCTCAACTATACTTCCTGCCCCTGCTATATATGCGTTGGGCTTTGGTGCTTCTACTGCCGCTTCTGTTTTCTTTTTTCTTGGAGCCATTAACAAACTTCCTCCATTAGCTTAAATCAATATCATCAATATAGATGTAGCCGTTATCTGCTATAAATTCTTTTCTGCCCTGAAGATTATCGCCAAGAAGCAAATCAAACATCTGGGCAGTTCTTTCGGCATCTTCCGGAAGGACTCTGACAAGTCTTCTGGTTTCTGGGTTCATAGTAGTCAGGTTCATCATATCCGGTTGGTTTTCACCAAGACCTTTTGAACGCTGCAAGGTATACTTTTGACCCTTAATCATTTCAAGAATTTCCATCTTTTCTTTTTCGTCATAAGCAAAGTATGGTTTTTCTTTGGTGTTAATCTCGTAAAGAGGTGTTTCAGCTATATAAACCTTGCCCTCGTTAATTAAGGTGGGCATAAGTCTATATATCATTGTTAAAATAAGGGTTCTGATTTGGAAACCGTCTACGTCGGCATCGGTACAGATAATAACCTTATTCCAACGAAGATTATCAATATCAAAGGTCGAAAGGTCTTTGTTAGCCTTGGATTTTACCTCTACGCCGCAACCGAGCACTTTTATAAGGTCGGTAATAATATCGCTTTTAAACACACGGTCGTACTCTGCTTTAAGACAGTTTAAAATTTTACCTCTTACCGGTATTATTGCCTGGAACTGAGAGTCTCTGGCCAGTTTACAAGAACCTAGAGCCGAGTCACCCTCTACTATAAAGAGTTCTCTCTCGTTAACGTCACGGCTACGGCAATCTACAAACTTTTGTACTCTGTTTGCCATATCGTTAGAGGACTGTAGAGTTTTCTTAATGTTTACTCTTTCCCTCTCGCTCTTTTCACGACTGCGCTTATTTATAAGAACCTGGTCGATAATCTTATCTGCTTCTGCCTTGTTTTCTATAAAGTAGATTTCAAGCTGGTGGCGAAGAAAATCGGTCATTGCTTCCTGTATAAAGCGGTTTGTTATTGCCTTTTTGGTCTGATTCTCATACGATGTTTGGGTAGAGAAGGAAGAAATCACCAAAACAAGACACTCTTCTATATCGGAAAAGGTTACTCTGCTTTCGTTTTTATTGTATTTATTTTGTTGCTTTATATAAGAGTCGATTTGTGACACGAAGGCGCTTCTTACTGCCTTTTCAGGCGCTCCGCCATATTCAAGCCAGGAAGAGTTATGATAGTACTCTTTAAGGCGGTGTTTATTAGAGAAACACAAACAGGAATTGATTTTAACCCTATATTCAGGCTTGTCCTCTCTGTCTTTACCCTTTCTTTCGGTAGACCAACTTTGAACAGAGGAAAAGGCTTCTTCCCCTACCACGTCGTTAACGTAATCTTTAATACCATTTTCAAAGGAAAATTCTTTTTCTATAAATTTGTTTCCTTGTTGCTCTCGGAAAATAAAAAGAAGTCCATCGTTAACTATTGCCTGACGCTTAATAATATCGATAAAATATTCGCTGGGTATATTAATATCGGTAAATACCTCAAGGTCTGGCTTCCAACGGGTTTTAGTACCTGTATCTTTCCCTGTATATACCTCTTTTTTTAGGCCGCCTACGTTATAGCCTTTTTCAAAATGAAGGTTATATTTGTAACCATCACGCTTAATCTCAATGTCCATATATTCTGAGGAATATTGTGTAGAGCACAGACCTAATCCGTTAAGACCTACAGAGAACTCATAGTTGCCGCCGTTATTGGTATCGTATTTACCGCCTGCATAAAGTTCGCAGTAAAGAAGTTCCCAGTTAAAGCACTGTTCTTTATTATTAAAGTCAACAGGGGCGCCACGACCAAAGTCCTGCACCTCAATTGAACCGTCACTAAATTTTGTTATTATTATTTTCTTGCCGTAGCCTTCTCTTGCTTCGTCAATAGAATTGGAAATAATTTCAAAAACAGAATGTTCACAACCATCAAGTCCGTCGGAGCCAAAAATAACTCCCGGTCTTTTTCTTACTCGGTCAGGACCCTCTAATTTTTTTATACTGTCATTTCCGTAATCTTTTATTGTTTTTGACACCTTTTAAGTCTCCTCTGTCAAAAGATTGTTACTTTCATTATACACTATATCTTGTGTTTTAGTCAAGAAATTCTATAATTAGCGTCAAGGGATAAAAAACAAAAAACTTTCGGATTTCTCCGAAAGTTTTTTAATGTTTAATATTCTTTTTTAGCCTGTAATACCTACACGGTCAATACTTTCAATAAACCAACGCTGAACTATCATATATACAACTAGCATTGGCGCAATAAAGAGTATACAAGCAGCGTTTTTAATACCTGCGGTACTACGGTCAACACTGGTATCTACCAAAATAACAGAAATGTTTGCTACGAAATATTTCATCTGATATGAAAGCGGCATTTTATTTGACAGAAGCATCGTGGTATTAATGGTTTCATTCCAATGCCAAATAAGAGAGAACACTGTAACTGTAAGAATTACAACGCCTGAAGAAGGAATTGCGATGGAGATAAAGGTTCTAAGTGGGTTAGCACCATCAACCCATGCTGCCTCCTCCAACTCTTTTGGTAAGCCTTTGAAGAACTGAATGTAGATATAGATAAGTATACCAGAGCGAACGCCTGCGCCAAATAAAGCAGGTAAATACATTGCCCAAACCGTATCAAGAATACTTGGTCTTAAATCTATGCCTGTTAGTTTATTGAAAAGTCCTAAAATACCAAGAAAATCAAAATGAGCGTAGCTTACCATTCTTGGAACTACAACCAAAATGTCTGGAATAAGAATTGTCAGGAACAAAACTACAGTAAGAATGTTTTTACCCTTGAAATTGAAACGAGCAAAACCATAAGCTGCAATAGCACAGGTAGCAATTTGAATAACTGCAGGTACCATTGCGTACACAAGGGTTGTAACCAAGGACTTGCCATAGTCTAAAACAGCCCAAGCATAACCAAAGTTTTCTTTGGCTTCAAAATCTGTAGGTATCCATATACGTACAGAAGAACGCATAGACTCCAAACTCTGAATAGAGGTTGAAATCATAGAAATAAGTGGATACACTACTAAAAATCCAACCGAAATAAGCACCAAATATCTGAAAATAGCGTAGAGAACGTTGGAGCCCTTTTGACCGTATGATTTATATTTAAGCATTTTTTCTTCGGTAAATTTCTCTTTAATATTTATCATTATCAATTAAGCCCCCCTTCTATTCCCAACGTCTTAACAAGAAACGATTATACAGGAACAAGAATGCCCCGATAAAGATACTTGCTGCTGCGAAATACAGAAGTATTGAAGCAGATGTTCTATCGTAAACACCTGCGCCCATTTCTGTAATTGAATATTGTACTGCAATATTAGTACGGCTTTCTACAACAAGCTCAATCATTGTATACATTGCAACAAGAAGCGTTACACGACCAAGGCTTGGAAAGGTAACAAACCAGAATTCTTCCCATTTTGTTGCACCTTCTACTTTAGAAACCTCATAAAGTTGACTGGGAACAGACTGAAGGCCTGCAATAAAGAGAACTATCTGTACACCACAACTCCAAATAAGGTCAAAAATTCTTCCTATAGTATCGGTAATGAATTTACCTATTTCTCCGCTAAGACCTAAAAGATTTGTGATTTCCTGTGGGTTAATCATATTAGCCGAGAAGGATTCAGTTACACCCACGGCAACTCCGCTTCCACTGGCAATATCTTCAGCACCAAATATAAGGCTCATAACTTCGCCGGATGCGATAATTACTGGTGCAAAATAAAGCGCACGGAAAAGAAGGCGACCAGTAAATTTTTGGTTAAGAATAATTGCTAAAAACATACTTAAAAATACTATAATTGGAAGCGAATATAAGAATGTTAATATACCATTCCTCATAACACTTGAGAAATAAGGGTGCTTGTTTAAAAGGTAGTCATAATGCTCGAAGCCAACAAAGGTTACCTTCATTTCACCTACTGTAATCTCAATAGTGGAGAAAGAGAAGATAACTGTCTGAATGAAGGGAATTGCGAAGAATAGTAGTACGCCGATAACCCAAGGAAGAGTGAAAATTTTGCCGTAAGTACTCTTAAGCTGTTCAATTCCTCTGTTTCTTTTTACTCTTTTCATTTCGCAGCCCCCCTTACAATAAAGCCTTCTGCCGCAACCTTTCCTGCATCGGTTGTAACAGCTGTTTTATTATAATTAACAATAACGCTAACGCCATTACTAAACACAGTTTCTCTTACACCATCAGCAAGAATGTTATGAGATGAAATTTTTGCTCCGGCAATTTCTTTATAATAATCGGAAAGTTCATTCTGATTATTGATTATAGTGTCTTTTATATCAGCATACTTGCTGTTGTAGAATATTGGAGAATAACAGGTAAGAAGAGAGTTTTCCCAGTTATTTATTACTGTGTAGTTTAAACCGCAACCTGCCTCAACAGACTGAAGTAATGCTCTTCTTGGACTTGGAGCAAGGTTAACGCTTTCACCTGCAAGGCCAACATAACCTTTAAATACCATTGAATAAAAAGGTATGTCCTCAGAGAAAATGTTTGCCTTACTGGAGTTTAAAGGTGCATTAATAATCAGGTTTGACGCTAGTGCTGCTACAAGATTAGAATCACTTGTCATAACCTTTTTGCCGCTGTCTTTTATTATTTTATAAGCATCAGAAACGCGGTCTCCATAATAGCCTTTTGCATAATAATCTGAAGATGTATCATCTGAGAAATCTGAATATGAAATGCTTGATAGAGAACCAAGTGATAGACCATCTAAAGCCCATTTCGAAGTTTTGTTCACAACCTGTTTAGATGCATACGCAAACTTAGCAGGTGTTAAAAGATGGTAAGCGGTTGACTTTTCATATTCATTGGTTGCAATATTGTAGTCATATGCAAGAACGTTAACGTCACCCGCATTGAATGCTCCATCTCTGAAGGTCTTAAAGTCTTTGGTAGAACTGCTGAATTTATTTATTTCAAAATCGAAATAAAGTCCTGCAGACTTACTCTTACATAGCTCACTGAGTTTTGCAAGGTCTGTAGTATTTCCTAAAGACTCGGCAATGCTGAATCCACCGCCTACAGTACTGATATCTATACCGGAGTTGGTAAAGCCTTTAAGGTTAACAGATGGTTTTGCGTTTGTACTTGTAGAGATTTCATCTACTATGTTATATGCATCCTTTAAAGTAGTGGCAGCAAATACCTCTGTATATGGAACACCTAAAAAGCTCTTTGGCACAAGCTCACCACCAACTAAGGTGAGATTTAGGTTTGTATCATCTGTTAAAGCTGGCATTAACCCTTTTTCGATTAAGTGCTTTTTATAGGTTTCTGCCATTCCTGTGTAATTTGCTTTTTCATCCACTAATGGATAATATTTTATAGAAATTGGAGAGGAGAGCATATACTGTGAGTAAACGTCTTTTGCAACGTCTGAACCGGTTTTGCCAGTAAATATGAAGTAAGACCTTAACACAAAGTTTGCATATACTGCTGAATGTTTGAATGCCGTAGAGCCTACAACTGTTTCAATAGTAGAGGACTCTTCCCCTTCTTCTATAATACCGCAAATTGCTGTGGTAACGTCACTCTTTGCACCAAACACAGGTAGTCGTACTTCTTGGCCCTTTTTGATGTCGGTGGTCTCCTTAACAGAAAGATCATCACCGTAAATTGACGAAGCATACTTAATACCCTGTAGAGAAATATCTCTAGGTTCAATTAATGCACCTGAGCCTGAAGGGAAGAAAAGATATGAGTCTTCAGAATTATTCTTAGCAGAGCATAAGAAAGGTGCTATAGAGATAGAAATTATACGGCTCTTGTTTTCTTGAATTTTTGTAGGGTCAATTTTAATCTGAACTGAATCATTGAGTAAAATAAACTCAACAGGAATCATAAACTTACCGTCGTCAAAATAATACTCAACGATAAAGCCGTTGTCTGTGCCTGACGCTCTTACTCTTCCCCCTGTTACTGAAGAGGTATAGCAAGGAGCAACAGAATAGTTGGAAGACTGTCCGTCAATATAGCCTACAACAAGCATTGACTCAACCTGAATATGATTTGTAACAGGCATACCAAACTCGTCTAATGCATCACCTTCTACAGGAGGAGTAGAACGCCACTCCTTGCCTGTTTTAAGGTCGGTAAGAATAATGCCGTAGTTTCTTTCATCAAGTTCTAATTTATAATTTTCGTTTTGAGCAATAAGAGGGCTTGTAGGTGCCTGAGATGAAATATCTTCATCAAATGCGATGCTTAGCAAATTAGAATTTGCTCCGCAACCTGCCAAAGACAATATAAGCACAAAACTTAGTATTACATATAATACCTTTTTAAGCAATTTGGCACCTCCTAAAGTGTTAGTATTTCAGTAACTACTGTTGCTATGAATCCGTAAAGTTGCTGAACAAGAATTATCATTAAAATTCCTAAGAATATGATAGCGACCATACCTATTACTGATAAGACTGTAGTTCCTACGAATCTTGAGAAACTAAAATCGTGGATTTTTATAAGTCCCATTATCAATAACAGTGCGAAGTAAAGGGTTGCTATTGTATCGAAGATTCCAAGGAAGCTGCCCTCTGATGGAAGCAACACGTTGGTAAGAACAATGTAAAGAACCTTTTCAATAATTATCGGCCATAAGCTATAGCAGGTAACTATTACGATTTCCTTTAATTTACCCTTACCTTGCATAAGTGTACAAATCATCCAGTTGGCTACTACCCAAAGAACAACCAAACCAACGCTTCGTACCAACTCCCAAATAGAGTTGAAACTTTCCGGGTCATAGGTTGAGAACAGGAAGCCTGAACTAATGGTCTGCAAAACTGTTACTACATAGAAAAGGACAAGAGTTAAAATACAAAGTGATATTGAACCTTGTTGCTTTTCTTTAATGGTTGCAAAGGTATCACCGGGATGAACCATTGTTGCAAACATTAACTTAAGCTGTGGATTCTTAATAAGTTGAATCTTTTTCTTGGTACTAAGAATCAGCCATGCTATAAGAGCACCTAAAACAAGAACAATGGAAAGGAAAATAATTCCAAAGTTTTTATTAATGAACTCGGTTCTAACAAACTCAAAAGCAACGCCGTAGATTTCACGGTCATAACCGATTTTCGCAAATTTAAGCGCTTGCTCATATTCACCGTTGTTAAGAGCGATACGAGCCAAACCGCTATATGCAGGTTGGAAGTTACTGTCAAGTTTTAAAACTGCATCCCATTTTTCCTGTAAGCCGTCATAATCGCCTTCTAAAGTGCAGGTTATAGCAGTTTTTGCTTTTGTGCCAAAATCAGTAATTCCAAAAATGGTAATGCGGTTTGTATTTCCGTCTGAAACAAGAAGGCGATTAGCGTCGTCAAGAAGCTCCATACCTGTTACGTTTGCAAATACGCCTGCTTGTTCGCCGATACCCATACCACCGCCGAAAACGGTAAGCTTGCGACATTGTTCGTCGTACATAAAGATTTTACCGTAAGCAGATTCCAAAGCGTAGATGTAGCCTTTACTGTCAACCTCAACGTCCATAATATTCTGCTTAACAAGCCTTCCTTTTGCGTAGTCTCTGTTAATGTCTACGTCGATGAAGTTTACATCATCTGCATCCAGAATGTTAGCGCCTGTACCAGGTCCCAATTTTCTTATCTGTCCCTTAGCGTCTGATACTTTTGTAAATCCGTTACAGGTGTAAATGAATCCGCGGTTATCAATGCAAAGGTCAAGCATTGTGTAAGGAAGCTTACGACTAGTAGCATCACGCTTTTCGTTATTTGGGAAAACACGGTTCTTAATTACAGTAAGCACGCTACCTAAGGAAGCTTTAACTGTATTGGAACCAAAGAAGCCAAGGAATTCTCTCTCAGGAGAATATAGTAACATACCATAGTAGGAACCGTCGCACAAAACGTACATATAGCCTGTGTCGTTGATTCCCATTCTGGTAGGGAAAAATCTGAAATCTTCAGGAATAAGATTAGACTCAGGAAGTCCGATAGTGTCTAAAAGCTTACCCTCTGCATCTATGTGAAGAATTCTTTCTCCTTTAGTGTCACAAATATATATTGTACCATCTGTATGAACGTAAATGGAATTTGCTTCATCGTAACTTTCGGTACCATTTACCAGACCTATTTCCTTTATAAACTTAAAGTTTTTGTCCAGAACTACAATACGTGACAGTTTATCTAATATGTAGATATTATCATTTTTGTCGGTAACAATGTTTTGTATTGCTTCAAAGTCCGCTACGCCGATTTTTGCCGCGTCAATTACGCCTAATACCTCGTACATTGGGCGGTTTAGAACCTCTATGTCCTGTTCTCTGACATCAGACCAGTAGGTATAACTATTATAGGGTTCTTGGGCGGATGCGGGCACTTGAATGGCAAAAAGCATACATACTGCAAGTGCTACCACTAAAATCTTAGAAAATAATCTTTTCAAAATTTGCCAACTCCTTTTCTCTATAATAGTTATTCTTTAATACCTGCGCTGCTCATTGCTTCGATAACGTTGCTCTGAGAAATCAGGTATACCAAAATCGGAGGAATCATCACAATAACGGTGATAGCCATTGAGCTACCTGCACGAGCGGTACCACCGGCAGTGATTTGTCCCATGATTTGTGGAAGTGTTTTAAGTTGCTCGGTAAAGATGGTTCCCTGTGGAACTTCTGCCCAAACATCACGGAATGTGAACAAGGTTAATGTCAACCAAGCTGGTTTGATTATTGGCATTACAATAGACCAGAAAATCTTGAAGGTGCCTGCACCGTCGATTTTTGCTGCCTCGATAAAGGCATCCGGAACGTAACCTTCCATATACTGTTTCATAAGGAAAACACCCAAGGTGCCTGCCATATGAGGTAGTATGTATACCCAATATGTATCAATCATACGAAGGTATGAATAGATAAGATAACGAGGTATACCCAAGGTAATACCATTAAACATAAGTGAGAACTGAACGATTAGGAATATAGCCTCTTTATATTTGAAGTTTGCTTTACATAGCACGTAAGCTGCCATAGAAGAAACAACAATATAAACAGAAGTTGTAATGATACCGTTTGCCACACCATTGAAGATATATCTTGATAGAGGAACCTTTAATGACGCCATAAGGTCAGGAAGAACTAAATAGTTGTTTAATGTAGGTCTTCTAACAAAGAATCTTGGTGGGAAGATGAGAAGCTCATCCAGAGGTTTAAAGGAAGTAACTACAGCGTAAATAAGTGGAAGCATGGTGAAAAGACCTGCTGCTGCCAACATTATAAACATTGTAATATCTCCGGCCTTAGTTCTTGTATATTTTCTGCAAGGAAGTCTTCCGGGAGCTAAGGACTGCATATTTGGATTTGGTTTAAATAATTTTCGTAACTTTTCAATCATAATCACTTAGCCCTCCTTTACTTCTGTACTACTGCCATGATTTTACCTACGGCAAATCTGGTAATTATCATCATAAGGAAGAGGACAACCGACATAGCTGCCGCATAGCCCATCTCGTATCTTACTGTTGAAACGTCACTCATAAGAGAAACGATGGTATCTACTGCATTTCCCTTTGATGGATAACCTGCTAATGCCACAGCAATTGCACTTACAGAGAAGCTGCTCTGAATCTGCATAACTGCACTGAACATAAGCATGTGAGACATTGAAGGAAGTGTTATGTAACGAAGTTCCTGCCAACGACTCTTAATGCCATCGATAGCTCCTGCCTCATACATATCACGGCTAACGTTTTGCAGACCGGAAATGTTTGAAAGGAAGGAAATACCCATACTCTGCCACAACTGAACTATAATCAGAATCGGCATTAGGTAAGTAGCGTTTTTGAACCAAACAATAGGCTCTGTTATGATACCTACCGAAAGTAGCATACTGTTTATGTAACCATAGCTATCTCCACTGAAGGCTACCTGCCAGATGAAGTATGCGTTACCTGCAAGAGATGGTGCATAGAACATGAAGGAAAGCAATGTACGAACCTTTGGAGAGAACTCGTTAACAAACCAAGCAAGTACGAAGGAAAGTAAGAATCCTAAAGGACCTGCTATAACTGCAAACACCAATGTGTTCTTAACTGTTATGAAGAACACAGGGTCGTTTACTATCATTCTTCTGTAATTTTCAAAGCCAATGAATTTTGGCATGCTTATCATATCGTAGGAAGTAAAGCTTAATACGATAGAACTTAAAATAGGTAGTATTGTAAAGAGCACAAAGAAAATAAAGAAAGGTGCGAACATAATATACATAGGTATATTTTCTTTGAAGCTATCTTTTTTCAATTTTATTGACTGATTTTTCTTCATTTTTCCTTACCTCAACTATACTCTTTAATCTTACGAGCAATCTCATCATCGGCCTGTTTGCTCCACTTAACGATAGCATCCTTAGGAGTTGCTTCTCCGTTACTTACCATCCAGAACGCCTGGTCGATAGAACGGGTTAAGTAGTAGCTACCCGGAATTTCCGGAAGTTCTCTTACATAAGACCATTGTTCTGCGATTACCGCATAATCCTTTGAATCCCATGCAAGGCTGCCAAGAGCCTCAACGTTTGCAGATGCAGTACGAGAAATCATACCAAGTATAGATTCTACGCTGCTTGAATATCTTGACTGTGTTTCTGCAGAAGTCCACCATTTCAGGAACTCCCATGCAACTTCCTTGTGGGAAGATTTATTAATAATTGCACAACCTGTTCCGCCGCCTGCAACGAACTTGTTACCATTTTCGTTACCGGGAACTGTAGCAATTGACCAACGACCTCTGATTTCAGGTGCTGCTGAATAAAGGGTCATATAGGTTGCATAAGTTGCGATACCCATTGGCATAACACCTGTACGTAAACGGTTGTAGAAGTCTGCTTCATAAAGAAGGTCAAAGTCTTTATAAAGGTCGGTCCACTCTGTAAATACATCAAGTGCCTTCTTATTGTTAAGGGCTGTTGCGTTTTGCTCTTCGTTGTAGAAGGAGAGACCGTTTTGAGCCATAAGTGTTGGGAAAAGGTTAAGGCTTCCAAGTCCTGCATTTACGGTTCCGGCAGCCGCAATTTGTGTATATGGAACGTAAACGTTCATATTATTTCTCTGAATAATAGTTGCGTTATAAAGGAATTCGTCCCAAGTCTTTGGTACCTTAAGTCCTAAGTCGGCAAGTACGTCCTTACGATAGAACATAAGGAAGAATGACTGAGTATCCGGAAGCGCATAAAGTCCATCATTATATATATAAGGTACTTCTGCGCCCGGCTGGAAGCGTTTTAACACCTCTTTATAATCTGAGAAATTGGTCAAATCATAAAGGGCACCACGCATACCAAGGTTTACAGGCTCTGTTCTTGCCATATGTAAGTATACGTCTGGGAAGTTGCCTGCCAAAATACCGTTGATAATAGAAGCATTTACTATTTCAAGTTGAACAGGAATGCCTGTTTTAGCAGTAAATGAATCCTGAATAATTGAGCTTAATACTGCGGTCTGGTCCTGACCCCAGTTAACCCACAGTCTTACTCTGTCTTTGCCGCTGTTTTCAATAGCTTCATTATCGGTAAGTGAGTAATCCTGTGTGAAGGATGAGAAGAATCTTACAACGTCAAAAGCAGTCTTCTGGAAGAAGTTAACTGTTTTGTCTTCATAATCCTGACCATATGGTACAAACTGCATTTCATCAATGCAAAGCGGCACCTTGGTCATATCGAACAACCATGAGCTAAGTGCAGTGTAGTTGCTGTAATAGTCGGTTAAGTATTGCTGAGCACTGAAAGGACTCTTTAACATCTGGCTAAGTACACGAGCCATATTTTCCATAGAAGCAATATACTGTGTACTACGCTTACCTGTATCTTTCTTAATGTCGTTTGCAAGGTTTGTAAGAAGGTCGCGACACTCAGTTAATGTTTCGGTAAAATTAGGAATTTGTGTGAAAAGGTCATAGTCGCGGTTAAGGTCAGGAGTTTCACTGGTAATCATAATGATTTTAATGTACTCGTCACCAATAACGTCAACTATATCGGAAAGACGTGCAATGTACTGAGCCTGTCTTCCTGTTGTTGCAGTCATAGAAATGGTGTGTTCGCCTGCATCAAGGTAGAAGTAATAAGGAGTCTCTTCATTCTGGAAGGTCTCATACTTCCAACCTGTATCGTATGCAAAGGTTATGTTCTTGGCTTCGTCAAAAGGAGTTTTTCCGTCGATTTTAAGCCATCTGAAGCTCTCACCGTTAACAAGGTCGGACTGTTTGCAACGGAAGTTAAGGTTATAATAACCTGCCTTTTCTACGTTGAACTTCCAGGTAACCTCTTCGCCGGGCATCTGCCATGAAGTGCCACCTAGGTAATTTATTTTCATTGTGTATGCATTACGAGGAGTCATAGATGCATCACTGTTATTTGATTTAGGAATGATGGATGAAGAAGATTTAATGTCTGCAGCTTCGCCTTGAATGGTAATAATCTCGGCATCGGCTACTTCAGAAAGATTATATGTACCGGAAACAGTTGCGTAAGACTCTGTTACCTCAGGAGCCACAAAAGAAATGCTGTAAATTTCAAAAGACTGGTCAGGCTCTACAAATGTAAGGGTGTGAGCGCCTGCAGTTAAAGCAAATGTATATGGCTCGGCAATAAGACCGGTAGTATCAGACAACCAGGTTTCTATTTTTGTGCCGGTTTCAACCTGTTCCTGAGAATATTGGTTGCCCTGTGCGTCGGTACGTGGTTCATCAGAAGCGTTCTTCCAAAGTCTTGAAAGTATTGCACTCTGAGCGCCGTCGAATAAATATTCGCCGTCAATTTTAACACCCATATTGATGTTTACGCCCTTTGCTACGGGTTTCCACTCTATTTTAAGGTTGTAAAGTGCAGTTTCGGGAACTGTAAAGTTAAAGTTTAGCGAACCTTTACCTTCGTTCCAAACCAGTTTACCCTCCTTTGCATCAACCTTATCTACAGTAGCACTGTATCCGTCGAGTTTTATCTCGGCAGACTGTGTTGCCATATTTGAAACACCGCTATTAGCCACGTAGCTCACATAATCGCCATAGTCTTCATCTATGGCTAATTGTGAAGTAGTGTCTTTTGGTGCTTCCTCTGCAAAAGCAGCAATTGGCGCGGTAACCATTAATGTTACTAACACTGCCACTGTAAGAACAATAGCTATAACGCGCAAGAAATTTTTCTTCATGAATTTCATCCTTTCCTCATATAAACGATTATAAGTTGGCATTTTGTCGAAAAAGCATAAAACAGGAGGTTTTTAGTAGTTTTGCCCATAAACTCACAGCCTGTTTTTGTGATTTTGCACTACAGTTTTTCACATAAAGTGTAAAATCACGGCTTTTTTTACAGATATTTAAAAAATATTTAGTTTTATGTGACAATACGCCAGTATTCGTACATAACATTTTAACGCGTTTTGTGTAAAAAGTCAATAATAATTTTGGCAAATTATATGTATTTTGAATAAAAAATAAGCTTTTTTCCAAAAATTACAAAATTCACTTGTACAAAATACAAAAAACGGAGATTTCTCTCCGTTTTTTTGTTCTTTAGCCTATATATTTTGTTTTAATTTCTTCCAATGCGCGTTTTTCAAAATCTTCATAGCTCATTGCGCCAAGGTCTCCGTTTTCTCCTCTTTTTCTCACAGATACACTGCCGTTTTCTACTTCGGCATCACCTACTGTTAACATATAAGGGAGTTTTTCAAGTCGTGCTTCACGGATTTTGTAACCGATTTTCTCGTTTCTGGTATCAACCTCAACACGCATACCCAAAGCCTCAAGCTTTGCTTTAACCTCAAAGGCATAATCATGGTGGCGGTCGGCAATTGGCAGAATTCTAACCTGTTCAGGTGCAAGCCATAGAGGAAATGCTCCTGCATATTTTTCGATTAATAGAGCCAATGTGCGCTCGTAGCAACCAATAGAGGTTCTGTGAATAATGTATGGATTTTTCTTTGCACCGTCGCGGTCAACATATTCCATACCGAATTTTTCAGCAAGCATCTGGTCTATCTGAATAGTAATTAAGGTATCTTCTTTTCCGTAAACATTCTTTATCTGTATGTCAAGTTTAGGGCCGTAGAATGCTGCCTCTCCTATTCCGATTTTATACGGAATTTCAAGATGGTCTAAAATTCTCTTCATTACGCCTTGTGCTTCATCCCACTGCTCTTTTG
>JAZNBQ010000016.1:0-5806 GCA_045587065.1 Acutalibacteraceae bacterium
CACGACCTGCTGATTACGAATCAGCTGCTCTACCACCTGAGCCACTCTAGCATAATTTTATATTTCAAGCACAACTATTATAGCAATATTTCAAATTTTAGTCAAGAGTTTGCGGAGATTGATATGAGTAAGATTAACAATGATATCGTAGAAAGAATTGCCTCTTTACGAAAAGAAAAAGGCATTAACCAAAAGCAAATCTATGAGCATCTGAACATTACCAGAGGTATGTGTCATCATTTGGAGACAACAGGCCATATTCCCATTGAGCAAATCCCTGCACTATGTGAACTTTTTGATATCAGTGTTGAATATCTGGTGACCGGCAAGGAAACTCATACGCCGCTCAGATTACACGATACAACTACCACCTTTGCGGTGCATAATCATCGTATTATTTCAGATGAAGAAATGAAGATTATAAACCGTGTTGATAATCTTTCTGAAACTTCTAAAAAACTTTTAAATGATAATTTAGATAATAACGATAAATTTTTAAGCGACGAAGATATAAAACTTTTAAATGATATCTACTCTCTGGATGAAAATAACAGAGAATTTTTAATTGAATTCCTTAACAAACTTAAAAACACAAGCAAATAGAAAAAATCTCCTTTAGCAAATCTAAAGGAGATTTTCTTTATGATTTTTTCTATAAATAAGCGGTGGAGTTCCAAATTTTTCTTTAAAACGGCGAGAAAAATAAAATCTGTCGTAAAAGCCTAATTCGGCACTGATTTGTGCAACAGACAATTCGCTTCCCATTAACAATTGCTCCGCTTTGTAAAATATAAGACTATCAATATATTTTCCTACAGGTTCTCCCATCTCTTTTTTAAATCTATGGGAAAGTGTATTGGGAGAAACAAAAAGTTTTTCGGCTATCTCTGATACAGTAAGTGTCATAGAAAGGTTGTTTTCAATATAAATAACCGCTTTTTTCACACAGTCCGAAGGTTCTAATACGTTGAATGGTGTTTGTGTGACTGCAAAGGCTGTGAAAAGGTCTTTTTGAAGATGGGCTTTTAAAAGTTGGTTGCTTGTTTTATCTTCCTTTGAAAATAGTTCCAAAAGTTCATTTAAGTGATTTTTATCAACCTTTAAAGACAAAATTTTATTAACTCCTCTAAGAAGGTCATGGCCAAATTTTCCTGTTAGATTTATATGAAAATAAAGTTGACGCAAACTCTCATTGCAACTATAGGAGAAAGTGTAGCCTGCAGGAATTATATAAAGATTGCCGGCAGAAATTTCAGTAACGCCATCTTCGCTATTAAGAAGTCCTTTGCCATCAATCATATAATAAAGTCTTGTATACGGCGGAGAAATCTTACGAGCACACCATTCCTTGCCGCAAAGGGCATTTCCACAGGCAACAATTTTAAATGTATATTCTTCTGAGGGTTCGCACAGTTTTAGGTTTTGTTTAATGTGCATACTGAAAACTCCATATTTTAAGTATATAAATCCATTGAAAAATAACTTTTTGTCTGTTAGACTGAAACCATAAAATACATATTTTATTGTACACAGGAGGCATCAATATGTCAAGTTACAAAAGAAGACCATCCCCGGGAAATACCGAATGGTTTGTTCACGACCGTTTTGGAATGTTCATTCACTTTGGCCTATATTCTGCGGCTGCTCGACACGAGTGGATTCAGAGCAGAGAGCGTATTCCTTCTGAAGACTATAAAGTTTATTTTGACCACTTTGACCCTGACCTTTTTGATGCAACTGAGTGGGCAAAAAAGGCGAAAGCTGCGGGTATGAAATATGCCGTGTTAACCACTAAGCATCACGAAGGATTTTGCCTTTTTGATACTAAGTATACCGACTACAAAATTACAAACACTGCCTTTGGCAGAGACCTTGTTAAAGAATATGTAGAGGCTTTCCGTGCCGAAGGTTTAAAAGTTGGCTTTTACTATTCTCTCATTGACTGGCATCATCCTGAATTTACCCTTGACACTCTTCACCCCCTTACAATTTGTAAAGATGCCGAGGAAATTAATGCAAAGCGCGATATGAAAATATATGCCGAGTATATGAGAAATCAGGTTACTGAGCTTCTTACCAATTATGGTAAAATTGACATTCTTTGGTTTGATTTTTCCTACAAGGCAAAACGACCATATTATGAGGCATATTATCATCCTTGGATGAAGGACAAGGACAAAGAGGCTTGGGAATCTGAAAAACTTATTGCTACTGCTCGTGCCCTTCAACCTGAAATTATTATTGATAACCGCGCCGACATTGAGCAAGACCTTTGGACTCCTGAACAAGTGCAACCTGATGAATGGGTTAGACATAAAGAAACCGGAGAACTTGTAACTTGGGAAGCTTGTCAAACATTCTCCGGAAGTTGGGGCTATTACCGCGACGAGCAAACCTGGAAATCCCCTGAGCAACTTATTGCTATGCTTATTAAGACAGTATCAGCAGGTGGAAATCTACTCATGAATGTAGGTCCTACCGCTCGTGGCTGTTTTGATTCTCGCGCAGATAACGCTCTTGCAGTATACGAAAAATGGATGCGCTTTCATTCACGCTCTATCTACGGATGCACCATGGCAGAGCCTGAATTTACCGCTCCTAACGGCTGCAGACTTACCCAAACCGAAGACGGAAAGCGCCTTTATATTCATCTTCTTGAATATCCTTTCCATTCACTAAATATGCCCTGCCTTGCAGGTAAAGTAGAATATGCTCAATTCTTACACGATGCAAGTGAGGTTAAATTCCGCTCCGCAACTGAAGAATTTAATAGCACTACTACCAACGCATTTATTTTACCACCGGTAAAACCGGATGCCTTAATTCCTGTTATTGAAGTTTTCCTCAAATAATTTCCCCATACAAATAAAAAACAACAGACCGTCATAAAGTCGGTCTGTTGTTTTTTGCTTAGTGAATCTTTAAACGCGAGTGTAAAAAATTCACAAAAGAAGAGCCTCAACTACGCGAAATGCGTGTCGAGGCTCTCGACTGGTCCGAGTGGCGAGAATCGAACTCACGGCCTCTTGGCATCCTGCAACTAAAGTTGCATTATGCCCCACTTGTCGACTAAAGGCTTATGCCTTTAGTATCCGACTTCGCGCTCTGTCTAAAAAACAGTACACTGTACTGTTTTTCTTTACGACAGACCCTCTCGGGTTCAAGAGTCCTTTTCCTGTAATTTCCCCATACAAATAAAAAACAACAGACCGACATAAAATCGGTCTGTTTTATTTGGTCCGAGTGGCGAGAATCGAACTCACGGCCTCTTGAACCCCATTCAAGCGCTCTACCAAACTGAGCCACACCCGGATAATGCTTTTTAGCACGAACATTATTTTAACACGCTTTTACTTAAAAATCAAGTGTTATTTAAAAAAATAAGGAGCCGTTTTAAAACGGCTCCTTGAATTTATAATAATGCCAGAATTTCTTCCTTGTTTCTAAAACCAATAGCGGTATTGGTGCACTCTCCGTTTTTAAAAACAAGTAGCGCAGGAATGCTATTGATACCAAACTGAATAGCTAGTTCCGGACTTTCGTCCACGTCAATTTTTGCTATATCAACCTCTGCATTTTCTTTTGCAATTTCCTCTAATACAGGGCCTATCATCTGACAAGGACCACACCAATTTGCAAAAAAATCCACAATAACTGTTTTAAAAGACTCTAAAACCTCTTCACTGAAATTATCACTATTTACATAAATAACTGCCATTTTTATTTCTCCTTATAATAAAGCATACAGTGGCAATAACCCTCAAAATCAGGGTCCTTTATCTGCCTTTTAAATTCCTCACACATACAGATATTCTCATCGGTACGAGCAAGTCGGCAAGGACAATAGCCGCCTGTTCTTTTAAGACCTTCTTTTATTTTCTCTACTACTGCAGCATCTTCATTGAGTCTTACTTTCATGAAACTACTCCAATTCTTCAAAGTCTGATGCAGGATGTTTACACAAAGGACAAACAAAGTCTTCCGGCAGAGTTTCTCCCTCGTAAACGTATCCGCAAATTTTGCACACGAAACCTTTTTTCTTTTTCTCTGGCTTTGGTTTTATGTTGGCAAAATAATATTCATAGGTTACCGATTTATCATCAGATAAAACCTCTGCCTGTGTAACCTCTGCAATAAACATACTGTGAGTTCCACAATCTACCACGTTTACCACCTTTCCGGACATAAAAGCGTTAACTGCTTGGTTTAGGTAAACTATTCCGTTTTCACTGCGACTAAAATCAAAATAACCTGAAATTTTATCTGCATCTCTTCCGCTTTTAAACCCAAAGCGCTTAAAAAGTTCAAAATTTGCTTTTTCACTTAATACCGAGATATTAAATTCCCTTGTTTTTACTATCATATCATGAGTAAGGTTTGACTTGTTCACGCAAACTGCTATTTGTTTAGGGTTATCGGTAATCTGCATAGCAGTATTGATAATACAACCATTATCTTTATTACCATCTTTAGCCGTAAGAACAAAAAGACCGTAACTTAATTTAAACAGGGCTTCGTTTTGCAACATATTAATCCCCTCCTACAGAATATTTTACCACATTATTTACGAATTACAAGCAGTTTGAAATTTTTTCTGCCTTTTTCATAAGAGCATCAAACTCCTGAGGAGTAATAGATTGAGCTCCGTCGCACAAAGCATTTTTAGGGTCATTGTGAACCTCAATAATAAGTCCGTCTGCTCCTGCAGCAATTGCCGCTAAAGACATTCTTTCTACCATGAACGCTTTGCCGCAAGCGTGGGATGGGTCTACTACAACCGGCAGATGCGAAAGCGTTTTTACTGCCAAAACTGCGCTTAAGTCCAGTGTATTTCTGGTGTATGTTTCAAAGGTTCTTATTCCTCTTTCACAGAGAATTACATTATTGTTTCCCCCTGCCATAATATACTCTGCAGACATAAGCCACTCCTCTATGGTAGAAGAAAGTCCTCGTTTGAGAAGAATAGGTTTATCTAATTTGCCAAGTTGTTTTAACAGGTCAAAATTCTGCATATTACGAGCGCCTACCTGAATAACGTCAACATTTTCAGCAAAAAGGTCTATTTTATCGGTTGACATTATTTCTGTAACAATAGGAAGTCCTGTTGCCTTTTTTGCCTTAATTAAGAGACTTATTCCGTCGTCTTCAAGACCTTGAAAAGCGTAAGGAGAGGTTCTCGGCTTGAACGCGCCTCCTCTTAATGCGGTTGCTCCCGATTTTTTAACTGATTCGGCAATGCCTACAATTTGTTCTTCACTTTCTACCGAGCAAGGCCCTGCTATTACCGACAGTCCCTGTCCTATTTTATTCCCTCCGGGAAGTTCTATTACTGAATTATCAGGGTGGTATTTTCGATTAGCCTTTTTATAAGGTTCAGATACTCGCATTACCCTTTCAACGCCAGGAAGCTGAGATAAATATTCTACGTCTAATGTTGCTGAATTTCCTTCGGCGCCTAAAATTGTGGTATCTATACCTTTTGATACCATTACCTTAACGCCACCTAGTTCCATTGCCTTTTTGGCTTCTTCGAACTGATGGTCGGTATAACCGTGTTTTAAAATAACAATCATTTAGAAAACTCCTTTAAAAAAATCCGCACATAAATGTGCGGATTTTAAATTACTTATAATCCTTTACACATTTATGCAACACTTATTAGGCCATTATAATAATAGCCGTAATAATAAGTATAGCTTGTGCAAAAAATCTTTTTCATAAAATCTCTTTTCTGTTATCTTTCTTCTCTGAAATAAGAAAGGCCTAAGCTCTGAGGTGGTTGATTTTCTTTTTTGTTTCTCATACT
>JAZNBQ010000017.1:0-8396 GCA_045587065.1 Acutalibacteraceae bacterium
ATGAGACGAGGTAAAACCCAATATTCTCAAAAGGGCAATTCCCCGTATTCTCCTTTTCTCTCATAGTAACTCGACTTTTTCCCTCATCTCTGCCCGTACCTTTTTCTTTTTCGCTCTATCCTTTTTTCTCTCATTTTCTCAGAGTCAGGGCAGAGTGCTCTGGCAGTATGAGAACTAATTGGGAATTGCGAGATTTTCTCTTTTTCTCCTTGTTTTTCTTCGTTCACGGTTGACAGTGCACTAGCAAATCTCAATGCACTAACACCCTGAAAAGTCCTGAAATAAGGGGAAATAAAAGGGTTTTGAAATAAAAAGAAATAGGTTGAAAGAATAGGAAGTACCCAGAGCATTACGAAGTGTTATCTGGGTTATCTCTGTTATTCTCACGAAGTGGAAAAAACAGAAAGACTGAGGTATAGCAAGGTAAAAATAAGTATAAGAAAACGACCTCATGTAACACGGAATTGTGTGTTACACAAGGTCGTTTGATTCTTATTTTTTCTTGGGTTCTCTCAGGATATCAATTTTTACCCTTTTGGAAGAAATTGAGGATGAGAGGGGTTACCCTGAAATAATTGAAATTATTCCCACTCGATAGTGCCGATAGGCTTTGGTGTGAGGTCGAGAAGGACACGGTTGATGCCTTCAACCTCGTGGGTTATTCTATAGGTTATTTTATGAAGAATCTCATAAGGGATTTCTTCGATGGTTGCAGTCATGGCGTCTTTGGTGTTTACTGCGCGGATGATTGCAGGCCAGCCTTCGTATCTGCTTTCATCCTTTACGCCAACGCTTTTAACGTCAGGAACGGCAATGAAGTATTGCCAAACTTTTTCTGCAAGGCCTGTTTTATCAAACTCTTCTCTTAAAATAGCGTCTGCCTCGCGAAGAGCGTGAAGTCTGTCACGAGTGATGGCGCCAAGACAACGAACACCAAGGCCGGGGCCCGGGAATGGCTGACGGTAAACCATAGCGTGTGGAAGACCTAAAGCCTCGCCAACTACACGAACTTCATCCTTGAAGAGAAGCTTAATAGGCTCAACAAGCTCAAAGTTAAGGTCTTCAGGAAGTCCGCCAACGTTGTGGTGGGATTTTACAGCCTTTTTGCCTTCTGCTGCTTTAATGCTTTCTAAAATATCAGGGTAAATAGTACCTTGTGCTAAGAAAGAAACACCTTCAAGTTTTCTTGCCTCGTCGGCAAAAACTTCGATAAATTCTTTACCGATAATCTTTCTCTTCTTTTCAGGCTCTGAAACGCCTGCAAGTAAATCAAGAAAACGGTCGGTGGCGTCAACGTATACAAGGTTAGCGTCAAGCTCGCCTTGGAACATATCAATAACGGCTTCGCTTTCGCCCTTTCTCATAAGGCCGTGGTTAACGTGAACGCAAACGAGCTGTTTGCCGATAGCCTTTATAAGAAGCGCAGCAACAACAGAGGAGTCAACTCCGCCGGAAAGGGCTAAAAGAACCTTTTTGTCCCCTACCTGTTTGCGAACTGCATCAACCTGCTCTGCGATAAATTTGTCTGCAAGAGCTTTGGTTGTAATGCGCTCCATAGATTCAGGTCTTTTGTTAGAATCCATTTTAAAAATCCTCCTTAGTTAGTGTAGTTATCGAAGTAACCCTGAACAAGAACTACAGGAGTACCTTTGTCACCGGAACCGCTTGTTAAATCGCAAAGAGAACCAATAAGGTCTGTAAGCTGACGAGGGGTTGTGCCCTGAGCTGCCATATTGCCTACAAGACTGCTTCCGTCCTTTGCTTTAATGCTATCGGAAATAGCCTTCTTAAGCTCGTCGCCTGACAAGTTTTTGAAATCGTTATCTGCTAAATATTTAAGTTTTAATTCGTTAGGAGTACCAATAAGTCCATCGGTAAAAGCAGGAGAAACAACAGGGTCTGCAAGTTCCCAGATTTTGCCCTGTGGGTCTTTAAATGCGCCGTCTCCGTAAACCATAACCTCTACGTTTTTACCGGTTGCATCTTTAATTCTCTTTTGAATGTCTAAAACTAAATCTTTACACTCTCTTGGGAAAAGCTTGATAGTGTCTTCGGTAGATTTGTTTGAACCTAAAAGACCGTACTTTTCGTTACAGCCGCTGCCGTTTACAGGAGCGTTTAATATTTCATCAAGACCTACAACTGTTTTAGCGCCTGCATTTTTGAGAAGACGCTTGGTGCGTGCACGTGTGTGAATGTCACAGTTCAGAACGGTGTCGGTATAATCGAGAATTGCCTTTGCCTGATTTGCAAAGATAATTTCAACCTCGCAGCCACATTCTTTAATAAGGTTTTCATAATAAGCAACGTAATCAACTCCTGTGAATTTAAGAGGATGTACGCCGAAAACCTCACGATAACGCTCAAGCGATAAAACGTCGGAATGTGGGTTAATGCCTGCTTCGTCAATCTTGTCCCAATCAGCTAGTTCATTACCAACCTCGTCAGATGGGTAGCTAAGCATTAATACTATCTTTTTAGCACCTTTTGCAATACCGCGAAGGCAAATTGCAAAGCGATTGCGAGAAAGAATTGGGAAAATAACACCAATAGTGCCGCCGCCAAGTTTTGCTTTTACGTCTGCGGCAATATCGTCAGTTGTTGCATAGTTTCCTTGCGCACGGGCAACGATAGATTCGGTAAGAGAAATAACGTCTTTATCTCTAAGTTCAAACCCCTCGCACTCTGCTGCTTCTAAAACGCTATCAGAAACGATTTTTGCCAAATCGTCGCCCTGTCTGATAATAGGGCATCTGATACCACGAGAAACTGTGCCTACTCTACGTTCTTTTAAAGCCATTGTTTTGTCGGTCCCTTCATAAATAGAATGTCGTCAAATAACTCGCAACTCTCTCAAAAAAGTTACATTATATTATAACAAGAACTTATCGCTTTTTCAATAGTTTATATTATATATTTTGAAAAAATTTTTGGTTTTATACTGCAGAGAAAAATTCTTGTTTTTGTAAATAAATGTTGACAAAAATCAAAGAACAAACCTATAATAATCAAAAACAAGGGGTAAGTTTTACTAATTTAGCAACCAGTGGTTGCAACAAATTCAATGTTTAGTTGATAGACTTTGTTTTACAGGTTTTATATAATTAATGAAAAGGCATAATAATTATAAGAAAAAAGGTGATTTTATGACAATAGGAGAAAAACTTTCAAAGCTCAGAATTGCGGCAAATATGTCTCAAGAGGCTTTGGCAGAAAAAATTTCTGTTTCCAGACAATCTGTTTCCAAGTGGGAAATGAATCAAGCACAACCGCAAATTGACAAAATAGGTCAACTTTGTGATCTTTTCAATATAACTGCCGACCAACTTTTAAAGGGAGATATTGAAATTCACACTAAACCAAGCACAAAGGAAAGAGTTAACAAGTATTTTGGTACAGACGGCTTCAGAGGAGAGGCAAACGTTAACCTTACCTCTATGCAGGCTTACAGGGTAGGAAGATTTTTAGGTTGGTATTATTCTTCTTCTCTTTCAGGTTGCACAAAAACAGGCTATCGACCTCGTATTGTTGTTGGCAAGGACACTCGCCGTTCCAGCTATATGCTTGAATATTCAATTGTTGCAGGTATTACTGCTTCCGGTGCAGATGCTTATATGCTTCACGTTACCACAACACCAAGCGTTTCCTACGTTACACGACAGGACGATTTTGACTGCGGTATTATGATTACTGCTTCTCACAACCCTTTCTATGATAACGGCATTAAGGTTATTAACCGATATGGTGAAAAACTTGATGATAAAACTACCTCTTTAATTGAGGCTTATATTGACGGAGACCTTAACTATCTAGGCGTTACAGGACAGGATTTGCCTCTTGCTCAAAAAGAAAAAATAGGTTGCATTATCGACTACGTTTCAGGAAGAAACCGCTATCTCGGTTATCTTATTTCTATTGCTTCCAATTCTTATAAGAATCTTAAAATCGGTCTTGACTGTGCCAACGGCGCATCATGGATGTTGGCTAAATCCTTGTTCGGAGCTTTAGGCGCTCAAACAGTTGTCATTGGGGCAGAGCCTGACGGTCTCAATGTTAATAATGGTTGCGGCTCAACTCATATCGAGAATCTTTGCAAAATGGTTAAAGAGCAACACCTTGATTTAGGCTTTGCTTTTGACGGAGACTGCGACAGATGTCTTGCCGTTGACGAAAACGGAGAGGTTGTAGACGGCGACGCTATTATGTATATATTAGGTAAACGCTTAAAAGACAGGGGTATGTTAAATGGAAACACCGTTGTTGCAACAGTTATGTCAAACAGCGGATTTTTCAAAAGCCTTGAGGAAATCGGAATTAAGTGTGAGCAGACTAAGGTTGGTGACCGCTTTGTATACGAGTGTATGCAGGAGAAAGACTATAGCATAGGCGGAGAGCAGTCAGGTCACGTAATTCTTAAGAAATACGCTACCACCGGTGACGGACTTCTTACCGCAATTATGATTGCAGAAGAAATTTGTGACAGAAAATCAACCCTTTCTCAACTTAAAGAGGGGCTTATGGTTTACCCTCAGTACACCAAAAATATTCGCGTTAAAGATAAACCTGCGGTATTTGCAGACAAAAACGTTTTAGATGAAAAAGACAGAATTGAAAAACTTATTGACGGCAAGGGCAGAGTTCTTCTCCGTCAAAGCGGAACTGAGCCTGTTATTCGAGTTATGATAGAAAGCGAAACCGAAGAAATGTGCGTAGAGTATGCAAACGCAATAGCTAACAAGATTATTGAGGGAGGCCACAGCGTTGAATAAACTAGTAAAAACCAAGGATTTGTTCCATTGTCAAACACCTTATCTTAAGAAACTCTTTGAAAAATATGAGTACCCTTGGGAGATGCTGCCTGAGATTAAAAATTATATAAAAGAGCTTATAGCCGGCGGACTTGAGGGATTCACCGAAATTGCTCAGGGTGTTTTTGTTGGAAAGGATGTAAAAATTGCGTCTACCGTTACAATAGAAGCCCCCACAATAATCGGTGACGGATGTGAGTTAAGACCGGGTGCATATATCAGAGGAAACGTTATAATCGGCAGAAACTGTGTAATCGGAAACTCTACCGAAATTAAGAATTCTGTTATACTTGATAAAGCGCAGATTCCACATTACAACTACGTGGGAGATTCTGTTTTAGGCAACCATGCTCATATGGGAGCAGGTTCTATCTGTTCCAACCTTAAAGCCGACGGCAAAGCAGTTGTCATTAAAGGCGACGAAAATTACGAAACAGGTCTTCGCAAAATCGGTGGAATCTTGGGAGACAACGCCGATATTGGTTGTGGGTGTGTTCTGAATCCGGGTACAGTTATCGGAAAAAGAACTTCAGTTTACCCACTTAATTCCCTTCGAGGCGTTTTCCCTGCAGACAGTATTGTTAAAAGCATTGATAACGTTGTGGAAAGACGATAAGCAAAAGCAAAGAGAGGCAAGTTTTCAAATAAGACATTGTCGCACGGTGATTACTTTAAAAAATCAAGGAAGAAATTGCCGTTATGCTTTTGTCATATCCTTAAAAATAGAGTTATCTCGTTTTTTCGGGATAACTCTATTTGCATATATAACTTGAAAATCCTGATGGAAAATGTTATACTAAACACAGGAAAAACTTATTGTTATGCGGAATGCTGGGCGTGTAAAATGATTGCCACAGGTTGAAGAAAAGCCTTCCAAAAAGGAAGAGATGGTCAAAAAAACAAGCTATATGTTGTAAGTTGTTAAAACCTATATTACGGGGAAACAGAAAATTTCTGTCGTGGCATAGAGAACGAGCACAGGAAACAATTGAAAAATATTCAAATTGTAAAAAGGTTGCAGAGTTCCAAAAACTATTGAACACTCTAAAACAAAAAGCACAAAGAAACTTCATGAAAAAAGAAGCTCTACTCGTCAAATGTCAAAATTATGTAGCGTATCTAAAGGGATTTTTTAAAATAATCGATAGACAAAAACCGTCCTTTGTCTATCGGTTCCTAATCTATTACAATAATAAGAATTAAATAGGTTTAGGTTGCAAAAATAGAAATATTTTGCCACCTACAAAGCGTTTTGACTTGTTCTATATTCAGAGAACAAAAAAGAGGTGTCTCCAATGTTTTTTAGATGAAAATTACTCATAGTAAAAAATCACAATATAACAAGGAGAATAATTATGAAAAAAATTATATCTATAAAGATAAAAAACACCGTATTAGCTTTAACTTTAATTGCAACGGTATTAACAACAAGCAATTTAAGTGCATATGCCATAGTTCCCCCCGAAGATGCCATGCAGCCTTATCAGGTTGAAACTTTTACTGTTGTTTCAAAAAATACAATTACTGGAGAAGTTTCTTCACGTGAGTGCGATACATCTATTACAACTGCTGCGTTAAATAAAGGCATTACAACCGTTTCTACTCCCTCGTATAGCGGTAACTTGCCATCTATCGACAATATTGACACAATTAATGATAACATATCTCCTCAATATATCATAGGCAGTGATAACAGACAAAGAATTTCTAATCCTAGAAATTTTCATCCTTCTCGAGCAATATGTAGGATTGTATCATATTGGGATAAAAATAATGATGGAGTTATTGATGATACAATAACAGAAGGAACGGGCTTTTTAGAAGGTCCTAGCGCGGTTGTTACAGCGGGTCATTGTATTTATGATGCAGTAGAGAAAACATGGTGTGAGTATGCAGAGGTTACGTTTGCGCAAGATGGCCCGAATAGTGCTCCATATGGCGTGATATCTTCCACAACAATACACACAAGTGTGGCGTGGACACAAAGTGGTGATTGGAATCAAGATTGGGCTATCGTTGAAATAGAAGAAGAAATTGGTTATTCTATAGGGTGGTTTGGTCAATTGTGGACAAATGGTTCACTTGATAACACGCAAATCAGTCTTACTGGTTATCCCGCAGATATCGCAACAAGCATAAATGATAAAAACGATAATACAGTACAACATAAGGGAAAATACATGTGGACTTGCACTGGTAAAATTACAGATTCCCTTTCAGCCCGTCTTGAATATGATGCGGATAATACGGGGGGTATGAGCGGTGGCCCTGTTTATAATTCAGAAAATCGAGTTCTTGCAATAAATGCATATGAAGTCGAATATACATCGGGTTCTACAACTTGGAGGATTAATGGTGGAACACGTATAACGGAATGGCTATTTAATCTTATTGCAGAATATAGACCTTAGGGAGATGTTTTTGCATGTTAAGAATATTTCGATGCATTATAATTTTATCTGTTTTAATTATTTCGTTGTCTGCTTGTAGGATAGAGAAGGCCGATGCTGTCTCATCAACAGAGGAAAACGAACAGATAGAAAGTTCATCTGATATAAATAGTGAGATTGTCTCTACAGAAAATGTATTTAATTTTTCAAATAATGATAAAAAAGGAGCAACGGAAAACACATCTGATATAAGCAGCGATACTATTTCTTCAGAAAAACAAAGTGATTTTATTTTCTCGCAGGGAGATAAAAACGAAGCGATACAGACGCAAGTAACACGAATTTCATCCTCTAAATTATCACAAATTGATTCGGGATGTACCTATAATGAAATAATAAGCGTATTGGGGCAGAGCACAAATAAATTTGAAACAAATATAAAAATATATTTAGTTGATGAAAAATATTTATTTGTATTGAGATTTGAAAATATAAATGATATTTGTGAGAAATCAGGCAAGGCAATGCTTGAAGAAGCAAAATCAATTTATCCGCCTTCGGAGTTCAATGAGCAAATAAATAAGCCATCAACGGTATATGGTATTATAATCGATGAAAAGTTTATGTGCTGTATAGGAAATCCTGATTCGGAATTTTATGCATTGCTTACTATAAACGCAGAAATTAAATTTGCAAATGGAGAAAAAGCTAATAGAGATGATTTGAGAATTATGGATGGCGTGATTGTTACATTTCACAGAACCTTAACCTCATCACCGCCTCAATTATTTTGCAATGAAATTACTATAATACGTTGAAAATAAAGGGGCTGTAAAAAAACAGCCCCTTTTAACTTCCTGTTCGAGCCCCACAAAAAACAAAAGAGCCATACCTTGCGGTACGACTCTTTGCTCTCGTTTAACATACTAAACTATGGACGCGAGGTAGTTATTAAAATAAAAAAGAGAGCTTCAATACGCGTTTGCGTGTCGAGGCTCTCGACTGGTGCCGGTGGTGGGACTCGCTACGGCGCTTGATGCGCCTACACGCCCACGTCAGCGAAAACAGTTCACCGAACTGTTTTCTTCCGCTAACGCTCCTTCCTGTTCGAGCCCCACATACAAAAAAAGAGAGCCAAGCCCTAAAGGGCTTACCTCTCTTTTGGTGCCGGTGGTGGGACTCGAACCCACACGATGTT
>JAZNBQ010000018.1:0-1956 GCA_045587065.1 Acutalibacteraceae bacterium
AGAGCCAAATGTGATATGATTATTAATCAATGTAACAAACGAAAGGAAATAACATAATGAAAAGTCCATATGAAATTCTTGGGGTTCCTTCTTCCGCTACCGAAGAACAAATAAAAGATGCATACAGAGAACTTGCAAGAAAGTATCATCCTGATAATTATGTGGACAATCCTCTTTCGGATTTGGCCGGTGAAAAAATGAAAGAGATAAATGATGCTTATGATTCTATTATGAACACAAGAAAAGGAAACGGTAAAAAGGGTTATACCGATTATACCAATCCGAATTCCAAGTTTGCAGACATTCGTTCTCTTATTATGCAAGGACGTCTTGATGATGCTCAAATGCTCCTTGATGGCGTACCGCTAAGCGAACGAGATGCAGAGTGGCATTTTCTTAACGGTTCGGTTCTTTATAAAAGAGGTTGGTTTAATGATGCATATTCCAACTTTGCAACTGCCGTAAGAATGGAACCTGCAAATGAAGAATATCGACAGGCGTTAAACAACCTTCAGCGTCAGGGTGCAGGTGGCTATAGTAACCCTTATCGTACAGGTAATAATATGGGTGGTTGTTCCAGTTGTGACGTTTGTTCTTCTCTTATTTGCGCCGACTGTTGTTGTGAGTGTATGGGCGGAGATTTAATTCCTTGTTGTTAGAGGTAAGAACTTGAAAAAAACAAAAAGTATTACGCTATGTGCCATAATGGCGGCGTTAGCATCAACCTTTATGCTAACCTCATATTTTCCTTACCTTACATATGCCATTCCTGCAATGGCAGGACTTTTTGTAATGGTAAGCGTAATTGAATTAAATGAAAGATGGGGCATATTTACCTTTTTGACTTCTGCTTTTATTGTTTTTCTCATAGCAGAGCCGGAGGCAAAACTTCTTTATATTCTCTTTTTCGGTTATTACCCCATTTTAAAAGCAATTCTAGAAAAACAGAGCAGTAGGGTTGTAGAATATGTTGTTAAATTTCTGGCTTTTAACGGAGCAGTAGTTTTAACCTACAAGGTTTTTGCCGGTATTTTCGGTGTGGACCTTAGCTTCCTTGGGGAATTTGGCAAATATTCCGTGCCGATATTGATGATAGTTTCAAATGTGGTTTTTCTTCTTTATGATAAAGCCGTCTCACAACTTGCAGGCTTTTATATGCAGAGACTACACAATACAGTTAAAAGGATTTTAAAGTAAAACGATATGAATAAAAAAATCGGTATAATCGGTGGCGGCGCCGCAGGACTTATGGCGGCATATGCCGCGGCTATGGAAGGTGCATCAGTCACTGTTTTTGAGCGCAACAACCGACCCGCCAGAAAAGTTATGATAACAGGCAAGGGACGTTGTAACGTAACAAATAATTGTGACAGAGACACTTTTCTTTTAAACGTTGCTCATGGTTCTCGTTTTATGTACTCGGCTTTTAGCGCCTTTTCTTGCGAGGATACAATGCGTTTCTTTGAAAGCAAAGGGGTACCGCTTAAAACCGAGAGAGGAAACAGGGTGTTTCCTGTTTCAGATAACGCAGTAGATATTGTAGATGCTTTAAGTAACGTTACCAAACTAAACAATGTAACCATTATAAATAGCAGAGTTGCCCATATAACTTGGGAAGATGGAATAGGCACAGGGCTTATAACCCAAGACGGCACAGAATATTTCTTTGATAGTATCATCCTTGCCACAGGTGGCAAATCTTATCCTGTAACCGGTTCTACAGGTGACGGTTACATAATGGCGGAAAAACTGGGGCATAAAATAACAAGTTTGAGACCCTCTCTAGTGCCACTTGTTTGTCATCAAGGCTTTTGCAGTTATCTGTGTGGGCTATCTCTTAAAAATGTATCTCTTTCCATTTACGAAGAGGGGAAAAAGAAACCGATTTATACTGAACTTGGAGAAATGATGTTTACAGATTTTGGAATAACGGGACCACTTGTTCTGTCGGCATCA
>JAZNBQ010000019.1:0-5308 GCA_045587065.1 Acutalibacteraceae bacterium
AGACGAAAAGAAATATACTGCAATAATTGATTTAAAACCCGCGTTAACAAGAGAAATGCTAGATAAAAGAATTCTTCGTGATTTTGCGGATGAAAGCAACAAGGACTTTGGGAATTCTCTTGATAAATTGCTTCCTCAAAGACTGGTTTCGGTTATTGTGAAAAATAGCGGTATTGACCCAAAGAAAAAGGTCAACAATATTACAAGAGAAGAAAGAGAAAACCTTGTTAATGCTCTTAAAAATTTAAAACTTGATATAACAGGCTTCAGACCCATTGAAGAGGCCGTTGTAACAAGCGGAGGAATTGACTTAAAAGAGATTTCTCCAAGTACAATGGAATCTAAATTAGTAAAAGGTCTTTATTTCGCAGGAGAAATAATGAATATAGACGCGTACACAGGCGGATTTAATTTGCAGATTGCCTTTTCAACAGGTTATTTAGCAGGAAAATCTGCGGCGTTATAACAGGAGGAGAAAATATGATTTCAGTAGCAATTGACGGACCTGCAGGTGCAGGAAAAAGCACACTTTCACGCAAATTGGCCAAAAGTCTAAATTACATATACGTTGATACAGGCGCTCTTTATCGTGCCGTAGGCCTCAAATTTTCTAAAAAAGGTTTTGACACAGATTTAAACGGCGATATTGATGCCGTTTTACAGGAAACCACAGTTGATATCAGGTTCATAGAAGGAGAGCAAAGGGTTTTCCTTGACGGAGTTGACGTAAGTGACGAAATCCGCACTCCTGTAGCCTCTATGATGGCATCTGCCGTTTCGGCAAAACCTGCGGTTCGACAGTTTTTGCTTGATATGCAAAGAAATCTTGCTAAAAATAATAATGTTGTTATGGACGGAAGAGATATTGGCACAGTAGTTCTTCCCAACGCACAGGTTAAAATCTTTTTAACGGCCGATGTTAAAACACGAGCCATGAGAAGATTTAAAGAACTGGAGGAAAAAGGCGTAAAGGAAACCTTTGAAGCAGTTTTGGCAGATATGGAGAAACGTGATTATAACGACTCTCATCGTGCTACCGCGCCGCTAAAACAGGCAGAAGACGCTATACTTGCAGATACTACCACACTTTCCTTTGACGAGTCCTTGGAACTCCTTCAAAAAATAGTAAAAGATGGTGTAAAATAAATGGAGCCGTTTTATAAGGTGATAATAAAATTAGTGGGTGTTTTAGCCAGACTGCTTTTTAGAATAAAGGTAGTGGGAATAGAAAACATTCCCACAAACAAGGGCTTTATTATGGCTTCTAACCATACCTCTATGACCGACCCTGTATTTATAGCCATAAACTTTAAAAGACAAATATATTTTATGGGCAAAGCAGAGCTTTTTAAATTTCCGCCGTTTGCCTTGCTTTTCAGAAAACTGGGAGTTTTTGCCGTTCACAGAGGCAAGGGAGATAAAACTGCAATAAATACTGCAGAGTCTCTTGTGAAAGATGGCAAAATACTGGGAATTTTTCCTGAGGGAACAAGATATCTTACCGGTGCGCCAAGGAAAGCAAAATCAGGAATTGCTTATATTGCCATGGATACAAAAAGTGATATTTTGCCGGTTTCCATTTACCGAGAGGGCAAACTGAGACTTTTTGGTAAAACTACTGTTCGTATAGGCAGTTTAATTTGCTTTGACAGTATAATCAAGGAAGAATTGACAACCCGGGAAAATGTGAGAAATATAACAGCTCGCGTAACTGATGAAATAACTAAACTTTGGGAGATGAAACATTGAAAATCACCTTAGCTAAAACTGCAGGCTTTTGTTTTGGGGTTAATCGCGCCGTTAACACGGTTTATGAACTTGTAGAAAAAGGAGAAAAGGTTTGCACCTTAGGTCCTATAATCCATAATTCTCAGCTTGTAGATGAACTGAGAGAAAAAGGGGTAAGGGTAATTGAAAATGAAAATGAGGCTAAACCCAATGAAACTCTTGTTATTCGTTCTCACGGAGTGCCTGAATGTGTTATGGAAAAAGCAAAGGAACAAGGGGTTAAGGTGGTAGATGCTACCTGCCCGTTTGTTGCTAAAATACATAATATAGTAAGCGAAGCTTCCGAAAAAGGAGAGACAGTGCTTATTGCGGGAGACGAAAAGCATAAAGAGGTTATCGGTATAATGGGACACTGCAAAGGCGAGACCTTTGTCTTTTCAGATGAAAAAACTCTGGAGCTTTTAATGGAAAAACATACCGATTTTACACAAAAACCTCTGTGTGTAGTTTCTCAAACCACTTTTAATCAAGAAATTTGGGGAAAATGTGAAAAATTTTTAAAAAAAGTGTGTACAAATCTCTCGGTTTTTGATACAATATGTAATGCTACCTCTATGCGACAAACCGAAGCCGCAAAGTTATCTAAGGAAAACGACCTTATGATTGTGGTGGGCGGTAGGCATAGTTCAAATACTTCTAAACTTTATGATGTTTGCCGTGAAAACTGTGAAAAGACTTATCAGATAGAAACGGCGGCAGAAATAAGAAAAGAGTTTTTTGAAGATGTCAGTAGTGTAGGAGTAGTTGCTGGAGCATCCACTCCGGCGGCAATTATTAAGGAGGTTATTAAAACCATGTCGGAAATTTTAACACCGGTAGAAGAACAAGCCGAGGTAACAGAAGTTGTTCAAAAAAGTTTTGAGGAAATGACAGACGAAGAGGCATTTGAGGCATCACTTAATAGCCTTAACTCAGACCAGAAGGTATGCGGCGTAGTTCTTGCAGTAACACCAACCGAAATTCAGGTTGATATCGGCAGAGGACTTGCAGGTTACGTATCTGCAGACGAATATTCATACGACCGCAATGCTAATATGATGGAAGAGGTTAAGGTTGGAGATAAATTAAACCTTATCATTATGCGTACTAATGACCAAGAAGGAACTGCAATGCTTTCAAAACGTCGTTATGATTCTATTGCAGGTTGGGACAAAATTGTCGCAGCTAAAGAATCAGGCGAAATTCTAAATGGATATGTTTCTGAAGTTATTAAGGGTGGCGTTGTTGCTGTAGCAAATGGCATTAAAGTGTTCATTCCTGCTTCACAGGCAACCCTTTCAAGAAACGAATCTTTAGAGGAGCTTAAAGGCAAAGAGGTTTCTTTCAGAATTATTGAAATCGGCCGCAGAAGAAGAGCAATTGGTTCTATTCGTAGCGTTCTTCGTGAAGAAAGAAAGGCTGCTCAGTCTAAATTCTGGGAAGATATCGCAGTAGGCGACAGATTTACAGGTACTGTTAAGTCACTTACAAACTACGGTGCATTTGTTGACATCGGCGGTGTGGACGGAATGGTTCACGTTTCAGAGCTTTCTTGGGCAAAAATCAAGAATCCTTCTGAGGTTGTTTTAGTAGGCGATACAGTAGACGTATATGTAAAGGCTATTGATAAAGACAAGAAAAAGATTTCTTTAGGTTACAAAAAGGAAGAGGACAATCCTTGGACTATCTTCCAGAGCAAATACAGTGAAGGAGACGTTGTAAAGGTAACTATCGTTAGTATGACTACATACGGTGCTTTTGCAAGAATTCTTCCTGGTATTGACGGACTAATTCATATTTCTCAGATTGCGGACAAGCACGTTGCTAAGCCACAGGATGAGTTACAAGTAGGTCAAGAGGTTGAGGCAAAGATTACTGCTATTGACCTTGACAAGAAACGTATCAGTCTTTCAATTCGCGCTCTTATCGAGCCTGAGGTAACTGAAACTGCAGACCAGCCTGAAGAAGAGGTTGTTGCAGTGTTTGAAGCTCCTGCAGAGGAAGCAGCAGAGACTGAAAAAACTGAAGAATAGTACTTTTAAAAATCCCGAAAATTTTCGGGATTTTTTTCTTGACATTACATAGGATTTATGGTACAATGCTATAGCCGCTTATTGGGGGCTTTTAAAGTTATGTCCATGACATACGCCTTGCAGTAGCGAGACTTAAATTAAGGCAGGTGCCAGAAAGATGTACGCAATTATTGAGACAGGCGGAAAGCAGTACCGCGTAGAGCAGGGAGATTTTATCTACGTTGAAAAGCTTGATGCTGAAGAAAATGCTGAGGTTGTTTTTGACAAGGTTGTAGCCGTTAAGAAGGTTTCAGCTCTTAAGGTAGGTAAGCCCTATGTTAAAGACGCAGCCGTTAAGGGAACAGTAGTAAAGAACGGTAAAGGCAAGAAAATCACCGTTTTCACCTACAAGCCTAAAAAGGGTAGCGCTCGTAAAATGGGACACAGACAACCTTATACCAAGGTACAGATTACAGAAATCGTTTAATTATGACCTGTGTCAGAATTTTTAAAGACGGATTTTCCGTTAAAGGACACAGTACGGTAAACTGCGAAGATTTGGAAGGCAAATTGGTTTGCTCAAGCATTTCCTCTGCAACATATCTTGTTGCTAATACAATAACTGATGTTATTGGCGATAAAGCAAAGATAAAAGAGGCGGACGGAGAATTGTTTTTAAGAGTAGAAAATGCTTCTGAAAAAACAAGAGCAATACTTGATGGTTTTAAACTTCATATGCAATGCCTTGAAGAGCAGTATAGAGACCGTATAAAAGTTTATGTGGAGGTGTAATTATGTTAAAGATTAACATTCAGCTATTTGCTCATAAAAAAGGTGTGGGTTCTACAAAGAACGGCCGTGACAGCGAATCCAAGCGTCTTGGTGTTAAACGTGCAGACGGACAGTTTGTTTTAGCAGGCAATATCTTAGTTCGTCAAAGAGGAACACACATTCATCCAGGTAACAATGTAGGAATTGGTTCCGATGATACCTTATTTGCTCTTATCGACGGTAAGGTTAAGTTTGAGCGTGTAGGTCGTGACCGCAAACAGGTTAGCATCTACGCTGTAGAACAATAAGATTATTAAATCTAACGCCCTGCATACTTGCAGGGCATTGTTTTTTCTATGCTTTCTTTGAGAGGTGATATTAATGTTTGTTGATATTGCAAATATACATTTAAAAGCAGGTGACGGCGGAAACGGTGCCGTTTCCTTTCATAGAGAAAAATACGTAGCCGCAGGCGGACCTGACGGTGGCGACGGCGGTAAGGGAGGCAATATTGTTTTTGTTGCCGATGATAACCTATCAACCCTGGCAGACTTCAGATATAAAAGAAAATATTTTGCAGATAACGGTGCCAACGGAGGAGCCAGTCGATGCACAGGCAAATCTGCTCAGGACTTAATTATCAGCGTTCCTAAAGGAACACTTGTAAAGGATGCTGAAACAGGCAGAATCATTGCAGATATTGTAAATAACGAGCCTACCATTATTGCCAAAGGTGGTAATGGCGGTTGGGGTAATAT
>JAZNBQ010000020.1:0-4301 GCA_045587065.1 Acutalibacteraceae bacterium
TAATTTTAATTACTTGTATTATAGAATTAAATTTTTGTAATTAATATTACTTTTTTAATAAAAATATTGCAAATTCTGCAAATTATGATATTATATTTTAGGGTGATGTTATGAAAAGTACCTTTGAAGAAATAATTAAAACATCTGACGTTAATTTTAAATATGCAAAAGGCAAATCCGAAAGACAAGGAATTGAGATTCACCCATATCACGAGATAATTTATTTTCTCAGCGGAGACGTAACTTTGTTTGCCAGAAACCAAAAACTAAAAATCAAAGACAACTCCCTAATCATAATTCCAAAAAACACATATCATAGTTTTGAGTTTTTAAAAGAGGAAGATTATCACAGAATCGTTTTTCATTTTTACGATATAAATGAATTCAGCAACCAGTTAAGTAACCTTATAACTGACAACATATTTCTTGTTGATAACGTTTTCCCCGAACTTTTAAAGGTGTTAGATAAAATCATGTTATGCTTTTATTCCCAATATAATCGCAGCGATTGTGAACTACTTCTTAAAAGCGGATTTATGGAAATGATTGTAAAGCTTTGTCACACCGAAAAAAGTGTAATTGCCAGTAGCAGAAACACTGATTCCACAATAGGAAAGATACTAAAATACATTGATAATAATTTCTGCAAAGAAATTAGTTCAGAGATTATTGCAAAAGAATTTTTCATTTCTAAATCAACAGTAGAGCATCTCTTTAAAAATGAGATGAATATTCCCATTCACAGATACATTACCGAAAAAAGATTAAACTACGCCTACTCCCTGCTAAAAAATTCGACACCTTCTACCCAGGTGGCTACGCTATGCGGTTACAATGAATATTCGGTTTTTTATCGTGCATTTAAAAAAATGTTTTCGGTTTCACCTAAAGAAATAACCTAGTTTTGAAATTCAAAACTAGGTTATTTTCATAGGTTAAAATAATGTTTTTAAGATATAAGCTGCTATCCTTTTTGCAAAATTAACAAGGTCGTCACACTCAATGAATTCATTGGGTTGATGCGGACCGCCCGGTTCACTAAAATCACGACCACAGCCATATGCAAAGGTATTTGCGCTACCGTATTTTAATAATATGGATAAATCAGAAAGGCATGAACCGCACACTAAGGTATATTCTCCTGTTGCTTCTTTTGCACAGTTTACTAAATTAATAATTTCAGAATTACAAGTGTCACATGCACCATAGTGGAAAAATCTGGTTTCGGCGCAGAATCCTTCAGAGGTAATTCCTAAAGGTTTCAGTTTCTTTTGTAAAACAGTATTTATTTTAGCAAATTCTTCCCAGATTTCTTCCTTTGTTTTATCGGTGTAGAAGGTAAATCTTAGCACGCCGACATCCTTATCCATATCATTATTTCCTGCACGGATTTCGTTATATCGCATACTTGTTTCAGGGATAATAGTACCTTTATAATACGGATTCTTTTCAAGCTCGGCACGTCGCTTCTTGCCAAACTTAGATAATTCTTTTAATACAATCGGAAACGCTTTTGCAGTTGGTTCTGCACTTCCTACAGTTCCGTTTACACGATATTTGTAGGTAACAACCTGACCACCGGAAGCACAATGCCATATTTGGTTTTTCCTGCCGTCAAGATTGACAACAATATCGCAAGGATCTTTCACCACTGCCGCCATTGCGCCATGGGAACCGCCTAACTCTTCATCGCAATACGCATTAAAAACTAAGTTCTTTTTGGGAACAAGACCTGCATTTTTTAATAATTTAATAAGAAAGAGACATGTTGCAATTGCATATTTATCGTCGCACGAGCCGCGCCCAAAAATTTTTCCGTCACTAATTTCACCTGAAAGCGGTGGTTTGTCCCACGAGCTTTCACTTCCAAGCTCAACTGTATCGATATGAGCCATTAGCATCAGTTTATCGTGGTCCTCTGTTCCCTTCCATTTGGCAGTTACATTATATCTGTTTTCCAGGTTTCTTCCGGGAAAATAATCTGGGCTTTGTTCAAAATTTTCAAGTTCCAGCGGCGAATACATTTCACTTTCAAGTCCAAGCTCGTTACAAAGTTTTAAAATATATTCTGCACAAGGCTTTTCATTACCATAATCTCCAAAACTTTCTGAATTAATTTTAACTAAATCACTAAGCAACTCAAAAAGTTCTTGTTTATTGGAATCAATTAATTCACAAACTGTTTTAATTTCCATTTTATTCTCCTTTATATTTTAGACTTAGTTTTTTTAAGGTTGGGAAATAGAAGAATAGCATAGTAATAATACTTAAGGTCCAACCAACCGGCCAAACTGCGTAAAGGAAGGTAAAGTTTGGACATAGTGGGAAAAATACATATACCCATACAAATCTAAACAAACACATATAAACTAGTGTAGTAACGGTAGAAACAATAGGTTTTCCAAGACCTCTTAACGACGCACAGAAAATCTCGTTAATACCACAAATAAAGTATGTACTTGAAATAATAATCATTTTTTCCTGAGAATATTTAATAACTTCAGGATTGTTTGACATAATAGACGAAAGTTGACCTGAAAAAACAGCAGACAGGCCGCCAAAAGTTGCGCCTATAACAGTGGTTATCAAAATAGCTTTTAAGACAATTTGTTTAACTCTAGTAATGTTCTTAGCACCTACGTTCTGTGCAACAAATGGCATTACAGCAAAAGAACAAGCGGTACAAATCTGATAAAGTATACCATCAAACTGATTTGCGATAGAAATACCCGTAGTTGCATACTCACCATATTTATTAACTGTTGAAGAAATTACTAAATTGGCAAGTGTATATAGACTGCTCTGAAGGCCAGTAGGCACACCAATATAAAGCATATTTTTAAGTTCTGCAAAACTGAATTTAATCTTTTTAATAGTCATATCAAATTCAGTCATTTTATTAAATATTGTATTTAATGATAACACACACGCTGCCGCCATTGAAATTATTGTAGCAAAGGCGACACCTGAAACAGTAGTTTTGAAAAAAGCAATAAAGCAATAATTTAAAACTACTTTTAAAGCACCTGCAGATAGCAAAAAGTACATTGGTCTTTTTGAATCACCTGTGGACCTGATTATATTGGCACAAAAGTTATATAACATTATAAAAGGAACGCCGCAGAAGTAAATTCTGCAATATAGCTTTGCGTCAGGCAATAGAGTCTCCGGACAATTTGTAAGACGAAGCAAAGTTTCTGAAAATGCAAAACCAAGAATCGCCATAATAATGCTACTAACAACACTAAATATTAGTGCAGTGCCTATTGTGCTCTCTGCTTTGGCTACATTTTTGCTTCCCAAATGTTTTGCTATAACAATATTTGTACCTGTAGCAATTCCAATTAAGAAAACAGTACAAATAGAAATAAGTAAACCACAGGCACCAACTGCACCAACTGCTGAGTCGTTTACCAATTGGCCCAAAACCGTCATATCAATAATATTAAATAATGACTGAGCAACATTCATTATCATAATAGGGATAGACATGGCAATTAAGCCCTTTGTTATAGAACCCGACAGAATATTAGCATGACTTTTCATTTTAATACCTTCTTTATGTAGCAAACAATACAGTTTATTTGATAAAGAGAATTTACATTTAAAGCGATTATAGCATAATAAAAATTAAAAAACAATAAAAAACCTAAAAACCCTAGAAAAATCAAGAGTTTTTAGGTTTTATTAGTTAGAATGAATAGCCTTCTACGCTATAATATGCCATATTGGTTTGTCTAACGTCCAGTCTGCCAAAGCAAGCACAAATAGGAAGGTTGCTCTTAACCCATACAGTATACTGAACTGACTCACCAAGCATAAACTCTTTATCGCCCATAGGCTTATCAAGTCTGATACAGGTAGTTCTCATACCATCAAGTTCATAAAAAATGCTTGTTTCAGGTTCTTTGTCCTCAAAAATAAATTGCAACTCTATTTTTGCTTTTTTGTCTCCAAGGTTGGTAAGCATAAGTGCTTCGTGTCCCTCAAAATCAGGGTTATCGCCGTGTGGTGGTAAGTATCCGTCGCAGAATACCCAATTCTTTTTACCTTTATTCATTATAAACACCTCTATTTGAATAGTTTTGGAATAGCTCTGTCGTTGTATTTGGTCATTCTCTCTGCGCCCTTATCTGTGATTAGGTAGCAGTCCTCAACTCTGAATGAGCCCCATTCCATACCCTTGAAGTAAGCATCAATGCAAATAGCCATATTGCTTTCAATTACTCTTTTGTTCTCAACAGTAAAGGTGAGTGCTTCACACTCTAACATACCGGTGCTGTGGAGGCTTCCGTAAGGAC
>JAZNBQ010000021.1:0-45300 GCA_045587065.1 Acutalibacteraceae bacterium
ACACTAATGCGAGCAAGAATATTCTTGCTCGCATTAGTGTTAGTGAATTGCCGTGCCTACAGGTACACTGTCATCTACAAAAATTATTTTGCATCCGCACTCCTGGGCAGATGCCGCAATAAGCATACCCTCGCTTACTACTCCTGCCAATTTCGCAGGTTTTAAGTTGGCAACAACTATAATTTTCTTTCCAACAAGCTCTTCAGGCTTATATTCTGCCTTTATGCTTGACATAATCACTCTGCCCTCAAGACCGTCGTCTAAAGTAAGTTTGAGGCAGCTGTGGGATTTTGGAACCTCTTCGCATTTTACAACATTACATACTCTAAGGTCGATTCTGTCAAAATCGTCAATTGTAATCTGCTCTTTTACAGGCTCCGCAGTTTTTTCTGCTACTTCTTCTACACTTGCTTGTGCAGCCTTTTCTTCCTCGGTCTGAGGGGTAGAAAAGTCAAGAAGTTTTAGATATCTTGCCTTATCAACAGCATAAAGGAAGAGATAAAGTCTTGGTCCCTTTTCCTTGTCGATAAGTAGCTTATAAACGTTTTTAAAGAAGGTTCCCTGCAAGGTTTTTGCAGTCTTCATATCAATGTCCTCTCCAAACACCTGCTTTGGAACAGAGTACAAAAAGGAGTTAAGGTCATCAAGTGAATAGCCGTCGCCGGAAAGGTAATTAAAGAGGATTTCAATTTCCTTTTTCTCCTCTTCTGACAGTTCACTGTAAACCTCAAAGTTTCTTGTCGCTCTAAGACGGTTTACACTCTCAGGAGAGCACTGCTCAAGCCAGAACTTTGCTCTTTCCAGTCTTTCTGCAAAATCTTTCTCCTTATAAGGAGTACCGATTTTCTCGAAAACAGTCTCAAGCATAGGAATATTAAAGTCAACTACAGAACCCAGAGCAACTAAAAGCTGCATAGGTACGCTTTCAACCGTTCTTCCCTCTATTAACGCGCCTTCCATAATAGCAGAGGTATGCTCGTCCGCACTGCCGTCACGATAAGCGGCCATCATTTTATCAAACTCAAAATACTGACGAAGAATTTCATCGTCAAAGCAGAAATTAAATGCTTTGGTTGGTTCGGTCTTTGAATAAAGCCATAAAATTATTTCAGGGTCGTAAAGCTTTAAGAGGGTATCAGGGGTAAGATTCAGTCCGCTTGAGCCTGACATTTTACCTGTTGTTCCCTTAATGCCGATAAACTCATAGCCCTGGAACAGAGGAGCCTCATAATCAAAAATCTTTTTAGCTATAATACGGCTTGTCTGATAAGAGCCTGTTGGACTTGCATGGTCCTTTCCGCCCGGCTCAAAGTCAACGCCTTCAACAAGCCAACGCATAGGCCAGTCGATTTTCCATGCAAGCTTGCAGTTAAAGTCGTTTTTGAAATCAAAGGTGCCGTGGTGTCCGCAAGTACATTCATATTCGGCATGAACGCAGTCATGGGAAAGACCGGTGATTTTGGTGGTGTCTTTGCCGCACTTAGCACAGTAAATGCCTACAGGGTAATAATTCTTCCTCTCGTCCTCGGTAGCCTCTTGGGTACGGAATGAGTCCAGAATATCAAAAATTTCTTCCCTTTTTTCCAATGCACGAATAATATATTCTGCATATCTGCCGCTTCTGTATTGTTCTGCCTGATAGCGATAATCCATCTCGATTCCAAAGCGCTTAATAGACGCCTCAAACTCCTTTTGGAAATGCTTTGCATAAGACTCGCAACAGCCGTATGGGTCAGGAACGTCTACGTATGGTTTGCCAATATATTGGTCCATACCCTCTTTGATTTCAGCAACGTTTACAGGCACCTTTCTGAAACGGTCGAACTCGTCCCAAGAGAAAAGGAGTTTTGCCTTTTTGCCTTTTTTATGAAGAGCCTTAACAACAAAATAACTTGTTGCAATATCTCTGAAGTTTCCAATATGAATAGAGCCAGAAGGGCTTATTCCGGCGGCACAAACATATTCCGCCTTATTTGGATTTCTGTCAATTATTTTTTGCGCTATATCGTCAGCCCAATGCATAACTTTACACTTCCTTTTTAAAAATCCATAATAAAATAATTATATAGCAGACCCTTATTTAAGTCAATGTTTTTATCAGATAATCAAGGCTATTAGGCCGCACAAAGCCCCAATTAGCAGTCCTGCCACCACGTCTTTTACAAAATGAAGGCCTAAAAGCACCCTAAGGGCTGCTATTAAAGCACTGATTATTAAAAACACCACGCCTAAAGGCAAAGAAACGTGGAAAAGGCAAACTGCGATAACAGCTGCAGAAAAAGAGTGCCTACTGGGAAAAGATTTTCCCTTTTTTGTCTCGTTTATTGCCGAAGGTATACCATAGACCTCCCTTGGTCTTTTGGCATTTGATTTGTTTCTGTAGAGGCTAAGAAGCAAAAAGGAAACAGAACAAACCAGAAAGGCCCAAACGCAGAAAATATCTTTGTTTATTGCGGTAAATATAAGCAAAAAAGGAAAGGCAAGATAAACCGCCCCTACCCCAAGGCTATGAAAAGCCTTGGCAGAAAAGAGGAGTCTTTCGTGTCTTTCCCAAAAACTCATAATTTTTTTGTAAGTGGTTTGATTCATTTTAACTTCCTTTAATTTTTGATAGTTACGTTATAAAAATTTACCGAGAAACGCTCATCCGGTAAAAGCAGTTTTTGTGGTAGGCCTGTAGGAGAAAGATGGAGAGTGTAGCCTAAATCTTCACAGTCTCCTTTAACGGTATACTGATTATTTGAAAAATTTGCCGTAATATTTTCTTCCATACATTCCAGCAATGCTTTGTAACAAGAATCTACCACCCCGGAAAAAGGCATATTACCTTTTGTAGGGGTGTAGGTTATTCCTAAATAATCTGCCGTTATTCCGTCTCTGCTTACCCTTAAAGTGAAATCCTTTAAAAGTTCCGGCTCGGTTATCTTGGCAGTTAAATTACCTTCTTTGGAAATTTCACACCGGCAAGCATAATTTTCATTGTAATACACGATTTCTGCATCAAAGGAAATCCCTGTGAGTTGTGGCTTTACCTCGCTCTTTTTACCGCAAGAGCAAAGCAAAACAATGGGTATTAAAAGACAGATTATTTTCTTCACTTACTGCACCTTCACTCAAAGTTTCGCAGCAGGTCAGGCAATAGATTTATCATATCTGTAGGCAACATAGCCGTCTCGCTGAATCTTTCTGCCGCCATATCTCCTACACGAGAATGTAGCCAAACTGCCATCTTCACGGCATCAGCCACCTCATAACCCTGTGCCAACAAGGCTAAAAGTATTCCGGAAAGCATATCTCCGCTTCCTGCCTTAGCCATTCCCGGATTGCCTAAAAGATTTACAAAAAGGTCTCCCTTTGGCGTTGCTATAATGGTGTTTGCACCTTTCAGGACAAGATAAACCTGATACCGATTTGCAAACTCCCTTGCAGTATCAAAACGTGTAGCTTCTATCTCTTCTACACTTTTTGACGTAAGTCTTGACATTTCTTTTATGTGGGGAGTCAGTATTATCGGAGCCTTTGCCTGCTTAATTATATCTATGCAGGGGGCGATAGAGTTTATTCCGTCGGCATCAATAATCATAGGAACGGTTGATACAGATATTAACTCCTTAATAATTTCTCTGTTATCGCGAGACAGACCTATTCCGCAACCTATAAGAATGGCTGTGGTTTTTTCTAAATGCTCTTTTAATAAATTTATTTCTCCAAAAGCGTATTTTCCGCCGTTGCCCTGACACGGAATCAGAACTGCCTCGGGAACGTTTGTTGCACTAATTTCATAATTTTCTTTAACACACGCCATTTTTAAAAGGCCTATTCCTGTGCGAAGAGCCGACTTTGCCGCAATAACAGAGGCGCCCGGCATACCATAGCTTCCACATATAGAGAGGCCTGTTCCAAAGCTGCCTTTATGGTCGTTTTTCCTTCTTTTAGCAAAGACCGGCTTAGAAACTGTATTGGCTATAAAGGGTAAATCTTCCATTATTCTTTCACTGATGCCTATTTGCACTGCCGCAGTTTTGCCGCAAAATTCATTAGAAGGAGGAAGCACGTGACAAGGCTTTAACGCCTGAAAAGTAATGGTATAATCTGCCTTTACACAGGTGGTTTTTATCTCCCCTGTGTCACAAACTATGCCGCTTGGTATATCGACGCTGAAGGTGGTAGCGTTACTCTCGTTCATTGTCTCAAAAAGACGTTTTGTTATGTTATCAGGAGCGCGACTAAATCCTGTGCCAAAAACCGCATCAACTAAAATGTCGCAGTTTAATATCAATCGGTTACAGGTATCTTCAAAGTCTAAATAGTCTATAACTGTTATCTCGTCGCCAAGCCTTTCAAACATTGCTTTGGCATCTTTTGTATAGGGAATGCCGCCTGCCAGAATTACCGAAACCTTAGCCGAGTTTTCAAAAAGTTTTCTTGCCGCAACAAAACCGTCGCCGCCATTATTGCCCTGTCCGCATACTACTACAACGCTCTTTTGGTTAACCGGCAAAGTTTCTCTGATAAAACGTGCGGTTGCCGTTCCTGCGTTTTCCATAAGGCGCAAATAAGAAATGCCGCTTTTATAGGCTAACTCTTCTGCGTTTTTCATTGTCTGGCGGTCTATGATTTTCATACAAATTCCCCTTGTTATATGTTAAAGAGCAATTCTTGGAACGTTATCGTCCAGAGCATTTTTAAGTCTTTCATTAGGCTGGAAAATTATCATTACCGTGCCTTCGCCCTGTACGGTAACAACTATGTACATTGCGTCTTTTGCATCCTTATCACAAACGTAATATTTCTTTAACGTAGCGTTTCTTGCCAAAGCCTCGTCGGTTAAAACTCCATATTTCTGAACCGACGGAACCTTAAAGGAAAGAACCCTTTTTCGTGTAGATTTGCCTGTGATTTTATCTATATCAAAATCGCGGTTTGTGAAAATATATTCATACTCAATATAAGTAAGCGAGGTAAGCTTTACTGCTCCCCAAAGTATAAATGCCATACCCACAACTGCAGGTACGGTTAACATTCCTGCGCTAAAACTGATAAGTGCCCAACATGCCGCAACAAGACCAAGACCTACAAGCCAAATGGCCCCTAAGGTAAGATAGTCTTTTCCGGTTCTTTTAATTCTTACAATTTGCTCTACAAAAGTATCCATAATCATTCTCCTTTTTTCTAATTATACACCAAAACTACACTCTCTTGCAATATTAATATATTTATTGTATAATTATTTATAAGTTTGAGTTTTTGGAGGTGCATATTTTGAAAAGCAACCGTCCCTTAAAATACATTATTGGTAAGGCAAAGCCTCATTTTATAAAAATTGTTTTGCGCAGTGTTATAAGCGTTCTTGCGGCTATTGCTCTGTTTTCCTTTGCTATTTTTTCCGGCAACGTTATTGACCTTTGCACCGGAGAAAAGGAAGGCAACCTAACCCTTAATATTATTTTGCTTTTTGCGGCAATTTTGGTCCACGCACTTTTAGTGGCTCTTAACGTTCATTTATCTGCCGTGCTTACAGGCAGACTTAAAATGCATTTTCAGAAATCTGTTTTTTCAGCCTTTACGCTAAAACAGTTTGACCAAACCTCAAAATATCATTCGGGAGAAGTTCTTAACCGCCTGACTGATGACATTAATATTATTACAAATTCGGTTTCCTCCATTGTTCCCACAATATGCTCCTTTGCGGCAAAAATGGCAGTGGGTGTTACCGCTCTGGTTGTGCTAAATCCGCTTTTTGCCCTTATTGCCATTGTAGGTGGACTTATTGTTCCTGCCGTTGGCAGACTGTTTTCGGCAAAATACAAATATTTGCATAAACAGGTTCAAAAATCCAACGGCATTACACGTTCTTTTTTACAGGAATGTCTTGAAAACATGGCTATAGTTAAAAGCTTTTCCAGTTTTACTCCCATTGAAAAACGTCTGGACGGATTTCTGGAAGACAATTATGAACTTAAAATCAAAAGAAATTATCTTCACATTTTAACTCATACCGGTCTTCATACAATTTTCACACTTATTTACTACGTGATTCTGGTTTTAGGCGCTTTTGCTATTGCCAGAGAAAATATTACCTATGGTATTTTGATTTCTATATTGCAGATTGTAAATCAACTGAGAATGCCACTTCAAAACGTTTCCGGAATTCTTCCTCAATATTATTCGGCAATTGCTTCGGCAGAGCGTCTTTTGGAACTTGAGGATCTGGAAAATGAAGAAAAGCCCTTAGAAAATACGGTTTTAGAAGAAATTTCCCTTAACTTTAAGGAAATAAAATCTCAAGACCTCACATTTTATTATGAGGAAGAAAAAAGCGTTTTAGAAAAGGTTAACTTTACTGTAAACCGCGGAGACACTGTAGCATTGAGAGGTCCTTCCGGCAGAGGTAAAACAACCCTATTTAAACTTCTGTTAGGCCTATACTCTAAAGTTAGCGGAAGCCTTAATATTGACGGCGAGGAAATTACCGCTGCGCACCGAAAGCTTTTTGCCTACGTGCCCCAGGGCAACATGATTTTATCAGGCAGTATAAGAGAAAATCTTGCTTTAAACCGCGAGAATTTAACCGACGAGGAACTTATTTCAGCCTGTAAAACTGCCGAAATTTACGATTATATTTCTTCTCTTCCCAAAGGCTTTGAAACCAAGCTTTCAGAAAGAGGCGCCGGACTGAGTGAAGGACAGATACAACGTCTTGCCATTGCAAGAGCTCTGGTTTCATCCTGTCCTATACTACTTCTTGACGAATCTACCTCGGCTTTGGATGAAAAGACTGAAAGGGCTGTTCTCAGAAATCTGGCCGCCCTTAAAGATAAAACAATTATTTTAATAACTCACAGAGATTCGGTTCTTGATATTTGCAACAAAACAATAGTACTATAAAACAAAAGACTCGCAGAAAATTGCGAGTCTTTTTTATTTTAACAAATTGATTATTTCATCATAGGTTCCAAGGGTTTTAGAAAAAGCCGTGGCACTTCCTGCCGCAACGCCGAAATTTAGCGCGGCGGTGTAATCCTTTGAATCCAGATAGCCTTTAAGAAAGCCTGCCACCATAGAGTCTCCTGCCCCTACGGAGTTTACAAGTTTGCCCCGTGGCGCCTTTGTTTTATGGGTTTTGCCCTTTTCGTCAATTAAAACTGCGCCCTCTTTGCCTAAGCTTACAAGAACGTTTTTTGCCCCTTTTTCTTTTAGCTTTAAAGCGGCGTCTACTATATCTTTTGGACAGTTAAGTTTTCTGTCGGCTATAGTTTCAAGTTCTGCCAAATTAGGTTTTATTAAAAATGGTTTAAAATTAAGAGTTTCTAAAAGCAATTCTTTTTCGGCATACACTATAAACTCTACGCCTTTTCCCTCAAGTCTCTTTAAAATAATACTGTAAATACCTTGAGGCATAGATTTGGGTATGCTACCTGAAAGAATTAAAAAGTCTCCCTCTTTTAAGGTGTCCAGTTTACTGAAAAGTTCATTTAAGGAATTATCATCAATATCAGGGCCGCTTGCGTTTATTTCCGACTCTTTGTGGCCCTTAATTTTAACGTTTATTCTTGTAAGGCCTGTTTTCAGATATATAAAATCTGTGTTTATGCCCTTTTCTTTTAATGCTCTCTCCAATTCTTTTCCTGTAAAGCCTGCTAAAAAACCCAGAGCCGTATTTTCTACCTTTAAATTGTTTAAAACTACCGAAACGTTAATACCCTTGCCGCCAAAGGTGATATACTCCCCTTTGCTACGGTTAAGCTCTCCCTCTTTAAAGTTTTTGGGGAAAACCACATAGTCCAGAGCAGGATTAAAGGTAACTGTATAAATCATCCTTACTCCTCCTTGAAAGGTCTGCTCATAAGTTCCTTTACAATATCTTTGGTAGGTTTGTTGTTATAAAGAAGTTCGTAGCACATATCAATTATAGGTGTTGAAGCGCCGTATTTAAGCGAAAGCTCATGCGCCATTTTTGCGGCATAATAGCCCTCTACCGTGCCCACCTGATTTAATGCATCCTGTACCGAAACGCCTTTGCCCACAAGATTGCCAAAACGGTTGTTTCGGCTATGCTGTGAGGTGCAGGTTACTATTAAATCTCCAAGACCTGTAAGTCCTGAAAAGGTTGTATGCTCTGCCCCCATTTTTTCTCCAAGACGTACCATTTCTGCAAGGCCACGTGTTATGAGAGCCGCTTTAGAATTGTCTCCAAGGCCCATTCCGTCGCAAAGACCTGCCGCAACGGCAATAACATTCTTAAGGGCGCCGCCAAGCTCCACCCCTATAATATCAGGGTTGGTATATACACGTAAAAAGTCATTAGAAAATACCTTTTGAACCAAAGCCGAACACTCTGCGTCTGTACTTGCCGCAGTTAGCATTGTTGGTATTTTTCTGGCCACCTCTTCTGCATGGGAAGGTCCTGATAAAACCACTAAAGGCGCCTTTGGAAGTTCTTCCTCTATAACCTGAGAAAGTCTTTTGAGGCTGTCCTTTTCAAGTCCCTTTGCCACGTTTACAAGAACACCAAAATCCTCTAGGTTTTTAAGCCTTTTTGCTGTTTCTCTAATGGCAAAGGAAGGGGTTGCCAAAACCGTTATGATACTGCCTTTAATGTCGTTTATATCATTGGTTATATTAATTTTTTCAGGAATTATAACTCCCTTTAAAAGACGAGAATTGGTGCGCTTTTCTTTTAGTTCTTCCACCTCTTCGTAAAAAGGAGACCAAACGGTTACGTCATAACCGTTGGCAAAAACTGTAAGAGCCAGAGCAAGACCCCAGCCGCCTGAACCTAAAACCGAAATTTTAGCCATTCTTTTTACCCTTTCCAATAGTAATTTCCTTTTCAGTGCCCCTTATTAATCTTTTAATATTATCTGCGTGTTTTATATATATTATTGCCGCCGCGATAAACATAAATATTATCTGTGGAAGCACAGGCAAAGTAGTATCTGCCATAATAACCGCCAAGACAAAAACAGTTGCGGTTGCCACAAGTGAACTTAAAGATACTATTTTTGTTGTTAAAACAGAAATTCCAAAAACTCCCAGTCCTATAAGCAGTGGTATGGGGCAACAAAGAAGAAGACCCCCAACACTACAGGAAACTGCCTTACCGCCTTTAAAATTGAAAAATACAGGGAAAACATGACCTATCATTGCAAAAACGCAACCCAGATAACCGCCAAAAAGCGGATTAAACATATCTACAGGGGTGGTTTTAAAAATATATGCAAAAACCAGTCTTCCTATAAATGCGGCAAGCATTGCTTTTAATATATCTGAAACAAAGGTAAGCACGCCAAGCTTTGCTCCGCCTGTTCTCAGCATATTGGTTGCTCCTGCGTTTCCGCTTCCCTCGCTTCTTATATCTTTGCCCAGAAAAATCCTGGAATAAACTACGGCAAAGCTTACCGAGCCTATAAGATAAGCGCTTATTATAACCGCTAAGGTTAATAAAATATTTGCTGGGGTCATTTTATTTATCTCCTCGTTCCCTGATTACAATACGTATAGGGGTTCCTTCAAGTCCAAAGGTAGACCTTATCTGATTCTCCAAATATCTCTGATATGAAAAATGGAATAGTTCTGCACGGTTGCAGAAGAAAACAAAGGTTGGTGGTTTGGTTGAAGCCTGAGTCATATAGTATATTTTTAGTCTTTTTCCTTTATCTGACGGAGGTTGTACTCTGGCAGTGGCTTCTGCTAAAATATCGTTGAGCTTACCTGTAGAGATACGCATGGTATTTTGCTCGTTTACAAACTTAATAAGCTCAAAAAGTCTGTCTATTCTCTGTCCTGTTTTTGCAGAAATGAAGATTATTGGTGCAAAGGACATAAAAGAAAAATCGTTCATAAGTTTTTTACGATAAGCATCCATAGTGGTACTGTTTTTGTCCACTATGTCCCACTTATTTACCGCAATAATACAAGCTTTTCCCTGTTCCAGCGCAAGACCTGCCACCTTGGAATCCTGTTCGGTAAAGCCGTCTACGCCATCAAGCATAATAACGCAGACGTCACTGCGCTCTATGGCCATCTGAGCACGAAGAACGCTATATTTTTCAATTTTTTCTTCAACCTTGCTTTTTCTTCTGAGTCCTGCAGTGTCGGTAAAATTGAACTTGCCGAATTTATTTTCAACAAGGGTATCAATAGCGTCTCTTGTAGTGCCTGCTATATCTGACACAATAGCTCTTTCCTCTCCTGCTACGGCATTTATAAGAGAGGATTTTCCTGCATTTGGTTTGCCAATTACGGCAACGTTTATTATTTCTTCATCTTCTTCTGCATTTTCTAAGGCCGGAAGATATTTAAACGCCTCGTCAAGAAGGTCGCCCGTGCCGTGACCGTGAACAGAAGAAACGGCAACAGGGTCGCCAAGACCTAAATTATAAAATTCGTAAAACTCTAAAGGTAAATCTCCGATAGAATCGCATTTATTAACGCAAAGAACCACAGGTTTACCGCTTTTTTGAAGCATAGAGGCAACCTCGCTGTCGGCGGCGGTTACTCCGCTTTTTACGTCTACAACAAAGATAACCACGTTTGCCATACTAATAGCAAGTTCTGCCTGACTACGCATTCCTGAAAGAATTACGTCGTCGGTAGCGTTTTCAATTCCGCCTGTGTCAACAAGCATAATTTTTCTGCCGTTCCACTCGGTTTCTCCGTAAATTCGGTCTCTGGTAACACCGGGGGTATCGTCTACAATGGACATTCTTTTGCCTATTAACTTGTTAAACAAGGTAGATTTGCCTACGTTTGGTCTTCCCACTACGGCAATTATCGGTTTGGCCATTTTTATATTCCTCCCCCTAGTTTTTCTATAAAGTCGGCTCCGTCTCCTTCGGTTATAACCACCTTCACGCCAAGCTCATTTTCAAGTTGGGTTACAGTAACGTTATCAAGAAACATATCTCTTTCAAAGCGGAGCATATTAGCAGGAATTAACAGTTTTTCTCCCAAAGGCTTTCCCTTTAGCTGATTTATTATATCTGAGCCTGTTACAAGGCCGGAAACTGTAATCTTTTCCCCAAAAAAGTCATTTTTTATTGGGTATACCCTACAGATTAAATTATGCCATTTTGCAGAGGCCTTGTCAACTACATACTGAAGAAGCGGCGCAGGTGCCATGCCGCAAACCAAACTGATTTGAGTATCACAAATTACCCTGTCGCTCTCTTCAAGAGCCTGTTCTGCCTCTTCTTTAAATAGCGCCCACATTCCCACGCCGTTTTCAAGCTGAGGAAAATCCTCGTAATAGTCGGCATTTGGAATAGGTCTTTGGCCGGTTAGATAAAATTCGTCTGCCGCAAAAACCTTACGGCGACCTGTGTTTTTAAGGCTTTCTTCTCCAAATCGGTCAATGATGTTAATAACCTCATTGGCAGAATCCTTATCAAAGGATTTTATTGGGGTTAAGCCCTCTCTATGTTTTGTAATACCTACCGGTACGGCGGCAACACATTCTATATTTTTATAACCAAGAAGGTCAGATATAGAACGCTCTAACTCCTTGCCGTCATTATACTCAGGCACCAATACAAGCTGACAGTTCATTTTGATACCTGCTTTATCAAGCTTATCTATAATGCCCAGAACTTCCCCTGCGAATCTGTTTTTCATCATTTTTACCCTAAGCTCAGGGTTGGTGGTATGAACAGAAATATTAACAGGGCTTATATGCATATTTATAATTCGGTTTATTTCGTGCTGAGTCAGGTTTGTAAGTGTAATATAATTTCCAAAAAGGAAGGAAAGACGAGAATCATCGTCCTTAAAATAAAGGGAATCTCTCATTCCTTTAGGCAACTGGTCTATAAAGCAAAAGATACAATTATTTTTGCAGGAACGCTGAGCGTCCATAAGATAGGTATCGAATAACAGACCCAGTTCTTTATACTCGGCCTTTTTTATTTTGAACCGTTTTCTTTTGCCGTTGGTTTTAAGAATTTCTACCGAAAGTTTAGTTTCGTTTTGATAAAAGCGGTAGTCCAGAACGTCTATTATCTCGTTATCGTTAATAGATATAAGGGTTTCTCCTCCCTTTATTCCTGCTCTCGCGGCAGGGGAGCCCTTTTCTACCGAGCTTATAATTACAGACACTTGCGTCACCTCCTAAAATAAAAAATAGAGGGGTAATTCCTCCCCCTCTACCTCGTTTTGAAGATTGTTAATTAGTCCTCTACCTTTACAACCTCGCGTCCGTTATAATAGCCACAAGCCGCACAAAGTCTATGAGGTCTTTTGTACTCGCCGCAACGGTCACACTTTACTAGGGTAGGAGCAGAAAGCTTCCATAGGTTGTTTCTTCTTTTATCTCTTCTTGCTTTAGATGTTCTTCTCTTGGGTACTGCCATTTCGGCACCTCCTTAAATTATAGTTTAATTAGTCTTTTAGTAATTCTGCCAGAGCCGCAAGGCGTGGGTCGATTTCTTTTTCATTGCAAGAACATTCTCCTTGGTTAAGGTCTTGTCCGCAGGTAGGGCAAAGTCCCTTGCAATTTTCATCGCATAAAAACTTTGTCGGCAATGATAAAAGAATTTCGTCATAACAGAATTCTTCTAAGTCGAGCTTCATATCAGGAATAACCGTCATTTCGTCTTCATCTTCATTATCAAGATGAGTAACCAAAGTGCGATTTATTTTGAAACTGTAATTTTTAACAGTTTCCCTGAAGCAACGGTCACAAGGGGCCGTATACTCAACCCGACAGGTAAAATCCGCCTCTACTATTCCTGCATGGCTTATTACATTTCCGCCAATCTTTACAGGAGATTTCAGTGGTTTAAGGCCTGAGAAATCAAGGTCGCTTAAATCCATAGTAAAATCTACAGGTAAAGAGGTTTCTTTGCCAGCAAACAAGGATTTTAAATCCAGAAGCATAATTTCACCTCAATCGTCACAAAGTACATTATATATAAAGCATTGTCTTTTGTCAAGACATTTTTTGTCTCTCAAATAAAACTTTACGGAGCGTTTTACCGCTCCGTAATAATTAGTTGCATTTTTTAGCTACTTCAAATACTTCTTTTGGTATATCTGCCTCGTCACAAGAAATTGTGAACACGAAATTAATGTTGCTGTCTTCTGCAACTGCAGATACTCTATTGATAAAATCGGTTAGTCCTTCAACTGAACCGCCAAGTTTTAATGTAGCATCACCAAAAATGTGAGTAACGTCATGGTTTCCTGCTGCTATACCGCAGATAAGTGAATATAATTCTCCATAACCTGAAATTCCGTAATTTTCGGTATCAACAAGTCTTGCCTTGTGAGAGAGGCTATATGTGAGAGCGTCGCCCTTTTCGATACATACAACGTTTCCTCGGCTGGTGTTTACTGCTTCGTTAACTAAGTCAATAAGCATCTTTGTCTTGCCTGAACCTTTTTTTCCGATAATAAGATTAATCATTTTATCTGCTCCTTTATTATATATTCACCGCAAAAATGCGGGTGTTTTTATTTAAGTCTTGCCTCTAGCTCTGCCTTTGCAGCTTCGTAGCCGGGCTTGCCTAAAAGTGCAAACATGTTCTTTTTGTAGCTTTCAACACCGGGTTGGTCGAATGGGTTAACGCCAAGCAGGTAACCTGAAATTCCACAAGCCTTTTCGAAGAAGTAAACAAGTCTGCCAAAGTTTTCTTCGTCTGCCTTGTCAAGAGAAATAACAAGGTTTGGTACTCCTCCGTCGGTATGAGCAAGAACTGTTCCCTCAAAAGCCTTGGTGTTTACAAAGCTTAATGGCTTTCCTGTTAGGAAGTTGAGTCCGTCACCGTCGTCCTCTTCCTTTTCGATAACAACGTCTTCACCACAGTCGCCTAAGGTTACAACGGTCTCAAAAATTGTTCTTTGTCCGTCCTGAACGTACTGACCGAGAGAATGTAAATCGGTAGAGAAAATTGCAGAAGCCGGGAAAATACCCTTGTTGTCTTTGCCTTCGCTCTCTCCGTAAAGTTGTTTAAACCACTCCGCCATCATTGCAAATCTGGGCTCATAGCTTACAAGCATTTCTATAGATTTTCCTCTGTTATAGAAAGCATTTCTGAGTGCTGCATAAGTGTAGCAAGGATTCTTTGCTAAATCTTTCTCAGCATAATCCTTAGCTGCTTCTGCCGCGCCCTTCATAATAGCGTCGATATCTGCTCCGCAAACAGCAATTGGGAGAAGGCCAACTGCAGTAAGAACTGAGAATCTTCCGCCAACGTTATCAGGAATTACAAAGCACTCGTAACCCTTAGCGTCGGCAAGTTGCTTTAATGTGCCTCTTGCTTTATCTGTTGTGCAGTAAATTCTCTTTGAAGCTTCCTCTTCGCCGTATCTTTCCTCTAAATATTTACGGAAAACACGGAAAGCTACTGCAGGCTCGGTTGTAGTACCTGATTTAGAAATGATGTTAACCGAAACTCTTTTGCCCTCACAGATTTTCAAAATATCTTTAAGTGCGCTACCGCTAATGGTGTTACCTGCAAAGTAAATGTCAGGTGTATCTTTAGGTAGTGCGTTATAGTTGTTTGATTTTAAGAATTCAATAGCTGCACGAGCGCCAAGATAAGAACCGCCAATACCAATTACAACTAAAACGTCGGTATCGCTTTTAATCTTATCTGCTGCCTTTTTAATTCTTGCGAACTCTTCTTTATCGTAATTAAAAGGAAGGTCGAGCCAACCTAAAAAGTCATTACCAAGACCTGTTTTATTATGAAGCATATCGTGAGCTAGACTTATCTGTCCTTCAAGGCCCTTAAGGTCATTTTCACGAAGGAAATCTTCTGCAAACTTGTAACTAAACTGTAACGCCATTTGTAAACTCCTCTAGTGCTATATTTCTTTATTTTTATTATACAGTAAACATAAAAATTTTTCAACTGAAATTTTATAAAACTTACAAACTGAACAAACCTTTCAGCATCTGCCAAAAACACACAAAAAAGGTCAGTTTTTTAACCTTTTGAGCCGCCTTTATGGGAACCACTCCTATTTCTTCTTCCTCAAGACTTATATGAAGATAGCCTACCGTGTCTCCCTGATTGATAGGGGCATCTATTTTTTCAGGCAATTCTACTGTTTGAGACAGTTTGGACTCCTGACCTCTTTTAAGAAGAACAGACAATTTGTCTTCACAGACAAGGGGCAGTTGACTGCTAACCCCCTTTTTAACCTTTATTGGATTTAAAGGTGTTTCTATTGCCACCTCTTTATATGAATAGTTAGCAAATCCAAAATCTAAAAGTTTTCTTGCACCAGCGAATCTATCATTGCTTGTGGGGGAGCCTAAAACTACGGCTATCAAAGTAAGCCCATTTCTCTCTGCCGCAGCAGAAAGGCAAGACCCCGCCTTAGAGGTTGTTCCGGTTTTTAGTCCTATTGCTCCTGTATAGAATCTTACAAGTTTGTTGGTGTTCACAAGCTCGGATTCTCCGTTTCTAAGGGAATCCATCCATACGGTTGTATAGTTTTTTATAAGGTCGTATTTAATTAGTTCACAAGACATAATTGCCACGTCGTGCGCCGTAGTTAAATGTTCCTCTGCATCCAGACCGGTACAATTTATAAACGTTGTATTATTCATTCCCAGGGCTTTAGCTTTTTCATTCATCATCGCAACAAAGCCCTCTTCGCTACCTGCTATAGCTTCGCCCAAGGCTACTGTGGCATCGTTGGCAGACGCGATAACGGTTGCTTTTAAGAGTTCATCCACCGTCATTGTCTCATTAGGCTCGAGCCAGATTTGAGAACCGCCCATACTACAGGCGTGTTCACTTGCCTGAATTTCGGTTTCGAGAGTTAGTTTTCCTTCCTTTATTGCCTCCATCACCAACAGCAAAGACATTATTTTTGTAATAGATGCAGGTGCAGTTTTTTCATCTGCATTGCTTTCATACAAAATCTGTTTGGTATAGGGCTCCATAAGTATTACTGATTTTGCGTTTATCTCTAATATATCTCCTACTGCCGCATTAGCCTGAAGATTTTCTCCCAGCGGTGTATCAAGGTCGTCTGCCGCATACTCCATACTAACGGTTTTTTGGGCATTTACGCCAAAGGGCAGACAAAGCATAGATATAATTATTAAAAATGCTATTATTTTTTTCATAAAAACACCCCACATACTTCAAATGTATGTGGGGCAGTTTATTTTAATAACCCAAAGGCTCACTGCAGAGAATAACCTTTACTCTGTCCTTTTCTCTTTGGTATGAAGAAATTACATAGCCTGAACAAATACGTTGCGGACTCTGGCAACCTTTACCGATTTCCTCAGAGATACATTTGCCTGTTTTTGCGCAAGGAGTGTCGCAACCAAGACGAGTTGCATTTTTAGGAGCGGCAATTTCCTTTACTCTTTTAAATCCTGATACTATATCAGGAACGATTTTATTGGCTCCAATAACGTAAATAATCTGTTTTGGTCCGTAAAGCAAAGCCGCTACCCTGTTGCATCTGCCGTCTACGTTTATAATTTCTCCACTCTGTGTTAATGCATTGGCAGAAGAAAAATACGTATCGGCATCAAAACTTTTTAAGTACGCCTCTCTTATGTCGGCATATTTCGTGCGGTCTATAAAATTATATTCTCCGCCTTTTATAAGTTCCATTACGCCACACTCGCTAAGACTTACCGAGCCTCCACAGGAGACGACCTCGCCTTTTTTAAGTATGCTTTTAACAATATCAGGAATTTCTGTCGCTTTTTCCGCTGTAAAAACCGTAATATTATTTTTTTCCAAATTTGCTTTTGTTTTTGCTAAAATTTCTTTCATAGTTCTATTTTTCCTCCGCCAATAACCTTTTCATCCTCATAAAGCACCGCCGACTGTCCGGGAGATGGCGCTCTTTGAGGCTCTGCAAATTCTAAAATGGCCTTGTCCTCTCCTAAGGGTATATATTTACAAGGAGAATCTTTTGCGCTATATCTTAATTTTGCAGTACACTGAAACTCCTGAGTTTTATCTCTGCCCCACATTATATTAACGTCTCTTATAATAACTTTCGTTTTAAACAGATACTCTTCGTCTCCTAAAACCACCCTGTTTGTTTTAGGGTCTTTTGAGATTACAAACTGAGGCTTGCCAAGGGCAATACCAAGGCCTTTTCGTTGGCCGATGGTATAGTGCTGATGACCTTTGTTTTCTCCAAAAAATTCTCCTTTTAAGTTTACGTAGCATCCCTTTTCAAAGGCTTTTTTGTTATACTGCTCCAAAAAGGCACCGTAATCTTTATCAGGCACAAAGCAGATGTCCTGACTTTCCTTGGATGCGGCGCAAGGAAGATTCATATCTTCTGCGATTTTTTTTACCTCTGCTTTTTCATATTCTCCAAGAGGCATTAATATATGAGAAAGCTGAGATTGAGTCAGCTGCCAAAGGACATAGGTCTGGTCTTTTTTAAGGTCGGACGGCCTTAGCAACACCCTTTGTCCATTCAGGTCTGTTTTAACAGAGGAATAATGTCCTGTTGCAATAAAGTCAAAACCCAAACTAAGCGCTTCGTCAAGAAAAGCACCAAACTTAATATACTTATTACATTCAATACAAGGGTTTGGTGTAAGCCCGTTATCATATTCCTTAGAGAAGCAATTTATAACCTTTTCTCTGAAAATATTTCTCAGGTCAAAAGTGTAATGCTTTATACCAAGAATATCGCAGACCTTTTTTGCATTTTCGGCTTCGGGAGAGCTTTCCCCTGAGGTTCCGTAATGTATAAAGGTGCCGCCGCTTACTTCGTACCCCTCTTTCATTAAGAGCACCGCCGCAACCGAGGAATCTACTCCTCCGCTCATGGCAACTAATACTTTTTTCAAAGTTAACCCTCTTTTTAAAAAAATAAAACCATCGGAATTCCGATGGTTTTATTAAAACATAAATTTACGAGAATTTCAAGACTTAGTCTTTGTTTCCGCCTGTGATTTCAAAATCAACGCCGGTAGACTGTGGCTCGTCATCAGGGAAAACATAATCCTTACCAGGAAGAATAGCGTTGAGAACGATACCCATAATAGAGCCAACTGCAAGTGCAGAAAGAGCAATGGTGATGCCGCCGATTTTGAAGGTAGCAGCAGTTCCAAGACCTAAAGCGCAAACTAAAATGATAGCTGCAACGATAAGGTTACGGCTCTTGGTGAAGTCTACCTTAGACTCAACAACGTTTCTAACACCGATAGCAGAAATCATACCGTAAAGAACGAAGGAAATTCCGCCGATAACTGCGGTAGGAATAGAACTGATAACAGCTGCAAACTTTGGCGAGAAGGAAAGAAGAGCAGCAATTACAGCAGCAATTCTGATAACCTTAGGGTCGTAAACTCTTGAAAGAGCAAGTACGCCTGTGTTTTCACCGTAGGTTGTATTAGCAGGACCACCAAAAACAGATGCAAGTGTAGTAGCTACACCATCACCGATAAGTGTTCTGTGTAAGCCTGGGTCTTTAATGAAGTTCTTGCCTACAGTAGCACTGATAGCAGAGATATCTCCGATATGCTCCATCATTGTAGCAAGAGCAATAGGAACAATGCCTACTACAGAACTGATGATAAGAGAAACCTTTGTCCAGTCAACGCCAAGAATGGTAGCCTCTTTGTGAATTGGGAAACCAATCCAAGCTGCTTCTTTAACTGCGGTAAAGTCGATAGCCCAAGCTTCCACGCCGCAAAGGTTACCAACAACAATAGCAGCAAGGTAAGAACCTACAACACCTAAAAGAATAGGAACGATTTTTAGCATTCCTTTACCCCAGATGTTAAATACAATTACAATAGCCAAAGCGATAAGTGCTAAAGGCCAGTTGGTTGCGCAGTTGCCTACAGCAGAACCTGAAAGACCTAAGCCGATGGCGATAATGATAGGACCTGTAACAACAGGTGGGAAGAAACGCATAACCTTTGAAACGCCAACTACCTTAATGAGAAGAGCAAGTACTAAATAAACAAGACCTGCTGCTGCTACACCAAGACAAGCATATGGAAGCATCTCTTTATTTGGTATGTTGTCGCTCATTGGAGCAACTGCTGCATAACCGCCAAGGAATGCAAAAGAAGAACCTAAAAATGCAGGAACCTTACCTTTGGTAACTAAGTGGAAAAACAATGTTCCAAGACCTGCCATAAGTAATGTTGTTGCTACATCAAGACCGGTAAGCAGTGGAACTAATACTGTTGCACCAAACATAGCAAACATGTGCTGGAATCCCAGAAGAAGCATTTTGGGAATGCCAAGTTTTCTGGCATCATATATGCCTTCCTCTTCTACTGTAACTTTTTCTTTTTCACTCATGAATTTTAACCCCCGTTTATATTTCATATAGGCCAACCGACGTTTTACCTTCTTCGGCCTGTATTTCTACCTTAATTATTTCGCTTCTGGAGGTAGGTATGTTTTTGCCAACATAATCCCCTCTTATAGGAAGCTCTCTGTGTCCCCTGTCTATTAAAACCGCAAGTTGTATGCCTGATGGTCTGCCGTATGATATCAGTGCTTCCATCGCCGCTCTTACAGTTCGTCCCGTATAGAGAACATCGTCCACCATAATAACCTTTTTGCCACTTATATCAAATGGCATGTCCGACGTGCTTATCTGCGGTACAGGTATGTTTCTGCGGTCATCTCGGTGAGGAACAGTATCAATTATGCCAACAGGAATGCGAACGCCTTCTATATCATATATGTTATTGGACAAGATATGGGCAAGAGGAATTCCTCCGCGCTTTATTCCCACAAAATATATATCTTCGCATCCGCCGTTTTTCTCTAAAATCTCATGGGCTATTCTTTTCATAGCGCGTGCTACGGCGCCGCAATCCATTATTTCTGCTTTAAGTCTCACAAAGGCGCCTCCCTTTGAAAAGTTTTTTGTAATAATATACCGCAAAAGCACCCATAATATATAAAACAAATTACAAGTTTGGGTTCTTAAAACACGAATTGTTGTCCTTACTATACTACCACATTATATTGTTTTTGTAAACAGGTTTTTCAAAAATAAAACCCAATATATGCTATTTTTCTTGCCTGTTTTTCCTTATCTCTTTTACCTAAGGGTGCTTTTTTGTAGGGTTGCACAAAAAAAGAGGCTTATTTTCACTCTAAAAGCGGTTACAACCTTGTAACCTTTTTTAATTTTTTGTAATTTCTTGTGAATGTTGCACAAAAACAGCAGACTTGTTTCACTTGACATTCACAAAAATAACCTTTATAATGTCATTCGTGCAAAAAAATTGCTTGTTTTTACCAGTCTATACACGAAACTTTTCGTGTAGAAATTGTCAACTTATAAGGAGTTTTTTAATGTATCAAAAAATAAAGTCTTTTTTAAATGTAGGACTTTCTAAAGCAAAAAGCATTATAAAGCACAGAACTTTTTCAATGGTTGCTTTAGCGCTTTCAGTTGTAATTGTTATCGCTTTCACTTTAAGTTCGGTTCATACATTTAAAATATCAGATGGAAATCAAAATTTCGTTGTTCGTACTATGAACAAAGATTCAAGCGCCGCTTTAAAGCGCGTTAATTTAGATGGCGAATATAAAATTAAGGACGTTCAGAGCAACTATTTCTCAACTAATCTGGAAATTTCTTATTTATTCCCATTAACCGTTACTTTAGGTAAGACTACTAACGTATATAATGTAGTAGCCGGTACCTTAGGCGACATTTTAAAGACAGTGGACATTACTCTTGATGAGTACGATATTGTCAGTCGTCCTCTTACGGATTATATAAATACCGCTACAATGATTGATATTGTAGACGTTTCCTACAAAACCGAAACTCGCACCGAAAAAATCCCTTATCAGTCTAACGTCGTTTACTCTGATAAATACAATGCCAACACCAAAAAGGTGTTAAATGAAGGCAAAGAGGGCGAGAAGGTCGTTACCTGCAATGTTAAATACGTTAACGGCGAGGCAGTTGAGACAACCGTTTTAGAGGAAAAGGTTATTACTGATGCAGTTGATAAGACAACTGTAGTTGGCACAAAAAAGGTTCAGATGGCTGCGGCGCCTGCCTCTGACTCCGTGCCTGCCTCTTCTGTAAAGAGTATTTCAACCCTTACTCCCCCATCAAGCGTCAAGCTTGATTCCAAGGGTGTACCTGTAAAATACTCTTCTAAAAAGACTATGAAGGCTACTGCTTATACCTATACAGGAAACAGATGCTCCACAGGAGTTTCTCCACAACCGGGCTATATTGCAGTTGACCCTAAAGAAATTCCTTACGGAACAAAAATGTATATCGTTTCCAACGACGGAAAATACGTTTACGGCTATGCTATTGCAGCAGATACCGGCGGATTTACAAGAGGCAGCGTAGATTTGGACCTTTTCTTTTCAACCAAATCTCAATGCATTAATTTTGGTGTAAGAAACGTTACAGTTTACTTCTTAGACTAAAGCTAAATAGATTAATTTTAAAGAGAGAAAAAACAAAGGTTTTTTCTCTCTTTTTTTCTTTACTTTAAACACTTTGTATGCTATAATGACGGCGGAAAACACTTTAGGAGGTTTTTTATAATGAGCAACAAATTATGGAACTGGGGTCATTTAGAGACTTCTCATAATGCCCTTGTAAAGCAAGACTGCAAAATGACTCTTACAGAGTTTGCTGAGGAATATAACGTTCCTAACTCTTTTGTAGTTTCTTACGGCGGAAATATTCAGCCACCCTTTGACGGATTAGCCGACACACTCACATCCCTTGAGAATATTAAATGGTCCATTCTCGGAGATGCAAGCACTCCGCTACCTGAAGAAAGATTAGGCTTTACCGACTATATCATTGAACTGTCTAAAAAATACAAGAATATTACAGGCGGTATTGTTGACGACTTCTTCTCTCCAAAGCGTATAGAGCGTTTTACACCTGAAGTTCTAAAAGAAATTCAGCAAAAATTAAATGCAAACGGACTTGATTTCTGGGCAGTTTTATATTTATCTAATATGGAAGAAGAAAGAGTAAAAGAATATTACGACTGCTTTGACGGTATTACATATTGGGTTTGGGACCCACTTGACCTTGAGAACGTTGAAGAAAAGGTTGAGCCTTTCCTTACCATGTTCCCTGAAAAGAGAAAAATGCTTGGTATTTACCTTTGGGACTACGAGCGTAACCTTCCTGTTGAGCCACGTCTTTTCCTAAGACATCTTGACTATGCTAAAAAGTTGCTTGATGAAGGCGTTATTGAAGGCATCGTTTTCTGCTCAGGTTGTATCGGTGACGCAGACCTTGAGACAAACAAGATTTTAAAAGAATATTTCAAATAAACTTAAAGACATAAAAAAAGCACCCTTTTGGGTGCTTTTTTTTTTTGTTTTATACGGGAGTTACGTTAACAGCTCTCAGTTTGTCGCTGTTTTTTGGGTCCGGTTCTGTATCGAAAGTAACCTTTTGACCCTCATTTAAAGTTTTAAAGCCTTCTACGTTAATTGCAGAGAAATGAACAAAAATATCGTCTCCACCCTCGTCATTGGCAACAAAACCAAATCCCTTAACTGCATTAAACCATTTTACTGTACCTTTATTCATAACCGGGTACCCCCTTTAAAAATTTCGTACCCGAGAAAAATCGCGCCTTATCTTGAATACACTATAAATATATCACAGTAGTCTTAATTTGTCAAAAGATTTATGAGCTCTTCTGACAAAATTTCCCATTTTTCTGTGGCTTTTACAATATCTGCTTTGACATCAGATAATTTATCTGAAAGCTGGGCGGATTTTAGGTAATCACAGGCGATTTCCGGTTGACAAAGTTCTTCCTCCAACCGCTTTTGTTCTTTTTCTAAATTTTCTATCTCTTCCTCGCACTTGGCAATAGCGGTGTTTAATTTTCTCTGCCTTGACTGAAGCTCTTTTTGTTGTTTATAGCTCTGGCCTCCTGCCCCTGCCGTCTTTTTCTCTTTTAAGATTTCAGGCTCCGTCTCTCGTTTTTCCACGTAAGCATCATAATTTCCCTCAAGATATAAAAGCTCTTGGTTTTTAAAGTATAAAACACCACTGGCTATGCGATTTATAAAATAACGGTCGTGGGAAACGGCAAGTATGGTGCCGTCGTACTCACTAAGGGCATCTTCCAATATTTCTCTGGAGGCTAAATCAAGATGATTTGTAGGCTCGTCCAAAAGCAACAAATTGTCTTTTTTAAGCATAAGCAAACACAGCGCCACTCTGGCTCTTTCTCCTCCGCTTAAAGTTTCAATTGCTCTGAAAACGTCGTCTCCTTTAAAAAGGAAGAGGGCCAGAGCCGAACGAATTTCGGTGTCACTTTTTTGCGGAAATTCATCCCGAAGCTGTGTAAAAATAGTTTTGTTTTTGTCCAGATTATCTCCGTGCTGGTCAAAATATCCCACGCGGACTCCCGGTCCTAATTTTCCGCTTCCGTTTTTAAGGCTTTTTAAAAAAGTTGTTTTGCCGCAACCGTTTTTGCCTATTATAAATACTCTGTTGCCCTTATATAACTTGATATTTGCGTTGTTGTAAAGGGTTTTGTTATCAAAAGAACAGGAAAGATTTGTGGCGGTAAGAACCTCGTTTGGACATTCGTTTTCCGCCTTAAAGCTAATAGTAATGTTTTCGCGCTCACTCTCGGGAATCTGCAAATCTTTCAATATTCTGTTAATTTGCTTTTGCTTACTCTCGGCAGTTTTAATGTTCTTTTCCCTATTCCACTGCCTTTGTTGCTTTATTATCCCCTGAATTCGCTCAACCTCACGCATTGTGTTGGTATAGCCTCTTAAAATTGATTCTTCTCTTTCTTCTTTAAGTTCCAGGTATCTGGTATAGTTTCCGCTATATGTGTATATTTTCTCGTGCTCAATAGAAATAATTTTATCTGCCACTCTATCAAGAAAATAGCGATCGTGTGATATAATAATTACTGCACTTTTCGAATTTTTTACAAAACTGTCCAGCCACTGAATAGCCTCAATGTCAAGATGGTTTGTTGGCTCGTCCAAAAGCATTATATCAGGAGAAGAAAGAAGTAGTTTGCATATTTCTATCTTGCTTTTCTGGCCGCCTGAAAGAAGATTTACTTCTAATTCCAATTCATCCTCGCTAAAGCCTAATCCTAAAAGGGCGGCTTTTGTACGTGATTTATAAGTAAGACCGCCTAAGTTTTCAAATTTTTCTCTTAAACTCTCTGCTTTTGTAATAAGTTCTGTGTCATTTTTTGTTTCAAGCTCTAAATTTACGTCTTCGATTTCTCTTTCTAAAGCTATAACGTCATTAAAGACCGATAAAGCCTCATCATAACAGCTAAGAGTACTGTCCTTACAGGCAAACTGCTTTAAAAAGCCCACCGTAACACCTGATGAGCGCACAACTGCGCCGCTATCTGCAGACTCTTCCCCTGAAATAATCCTAAAAAGGGTAGTTTTGCCGCATCCGTTAGCGCCGATAAGTCCTATATGTTCTCCTGCTTCTACCTTAAAGGAGCCTTTTTGGAAAAGCAGATTTTCACCATAGCTTTTTGTTATATTACTCGCTTCTAAAAGCACCTGTTTTTTCTCCCTGAATTTAATAAAATATATAAATATTAAGCCATATTTTTTGTCTTTTGTCAATGTATAATAAACCAAAATATTGAGAAAAATATAAAAAAATGACAAGGAGAAATTTTATGGAACAGGATTTTGAAATACTGAATTTTATAAGGCAAAACACCCAAATGGGTATTGACGGAATTAAATGTATTATCGAAAAGGTTGAAGATTCCGGATTTGAAGAGGTTTTAAGAAAGCAACTGGACGAATATACGCGCATTTACAATTCTGCCAACACTCTGCTTTTATCTAAAGGTGGCATTCCCGAGGACGTTAATGCGCTTGCTAAAATCAGCAGTCATATTGCGGGAATTTTAAACACAAGTAGTGAAGACCCTGTTAGAAAGATTGCAGAAAGTATGATTAAAGGCTCGGCTGTGGGCGTTACCAAAATTACCCACCATATTAACAATTTTAACGGCGATGATGAAGGTATTTTAGAACTTGCAAAATGCCTTAAATCCTTTACTGAGGAAAGCATAGAAGAAATGAAAAAGTTTTTATAACAAAAAAGCATCTTAACTTGTGTTAAGATGCTTTTTTAATTATTGTTTATTTTGAGATATATTTTTTGTATTGGCTACCAAAGTTTTGTAGGTTGTGGTGCTGAGAAGTCCTACAGGTAATCCTCCAACCTCCATTTGATATCTGCTGTCTGACACCTTGTAGAAAGCAACGTCTGTATCTTTACTGTCGTTATTATGCTTTATAACCATAGTGGTGTCAGGGGTTTTGCCCTTAGTACTAACATAGTTATGGTCAACGGCAGTAAGTGAAATAAGATTTATATAGTAGGTTTTAAAGGTTTCAACGTCAAGCTCTTTGTCGCCGCAGAAAACCTTATCTATAGTGTCACTTTGCGCATCTGCATCATACTTGTTTGTAATACTAAAGGTATATTCTTCATCTCCGGTTTTAGCATACAAGGTTTTTATTGTATAAATGCTTTCAAACAACACAAGGTCGTTATAATAGTCGGTTACAGGCATATCTTTAAAGGTTAATTCGCTTCCGTCAACCTTACCGATAATTCCCTTATCATCCACCACAACGGCATACTTGCCGTCTTCCTGCAAGGATGCTTTTATGGTTTTCTTTATATCTTCTACATATATAGTAGCCCATAAGTCCGGTTTATCAAAACCAAGTTTTTTAAGTTCCTGGGAAGTTGCGGCATATGAATAGGCACCGTCTCCGGTGATTCCGTTAGCAAACACGTCTATTACTACCTGAATATTATCGTTGTCACAAGGACGACGCTCAGGAGAGATGAAGTCATAATTGTAAAGATCTGAACTGGCGCCGCTACTGGTTACAAAGGTGTAGGTTTTGCCAATAGCCTTTGTGTAAAACTCCATCTTATCGCATCTTACAAGAGTGCCCGAATTATAATAATCGGTGGTGGTATCTTCGTCTGCTTCGATTTTGCCCATACTGTCAACATTAGCAAAATCAAGAATGTTCATCTCAAAGGAATCAAAATGACTTGCTTTTACAAGATACACGCCCTCTCGGTTAGAAAGGGTAACGTATCTTCCCACAGCGTCAGGAGAAAGGTCTCCCACCTTAACGGTATAGTCTTCCTTGTTGGCGTCTTCATGAGCTGTAAAATTGATAACGTATTTAGGATTATCAAAGCCATAAAGAGCATCATCAACTGTGGTGCTAACCTGTTTTGCCGCTTTTAGTCCGCCTAAAGCATTAATAGCCTTTGCCGTTTTTGTGTAGTCTATGTCATCCTCGTCAATGCCTTCAATATACCAGTCTCGGCCGTTTATGTTATCATATTCTTCGCCCTCCAGAGCTTTGAACACGATGGTTGTACTGCCGCTTATAAATTCTACCTTTGGGAATTCCTTGCTCATTCCCACACTCAGAGTAATTTCCTCTACTCCGGATTCTGTTTTCTCTTTTTCAGGGATTAGCAGTTTTATTGCAAAAGCAGAAGCTGCTACTACCGCAAAAACCAAGAAATATACCAGAATTTTTTTAAGAAGTCCTGTTTTCTTTACCTTTTCGTCCTCATGAGTTGGGGCGGAAAATATAGTAGAAGTTTCTTCCTGCTGGATTTGAGTCTCTTTATTTTCTTCAAAAGAATTGCTCATCGACGAGCCCTCCTTACGAAAATAACAACTCCTAAAGCAACGAGAATTACAGGAATAGCATACTGGAATATGATTCTGACAACATTAGCAGATGCAGTTGAAATTTTATCTGCATAGCTTTCAGAAGTAATAGTTTTTGTTGCAAAGGAAATATTTCCTTCCTCTGCCTCACAAACAACCTTAGCAGCGTTTAATGCCACGTCTAAGTTATCAATATCAGGGTAAGACACCCACTCAGAATCAATATATTCTGTAGAAGCAAATGCCGCAACGTAGCTTGAATGAGCAACGTTATCAATATACTCTAAATCTCTGGTGATTATAACACCGTTTGCCATGGATTTTTCATAGGAACTGTCAGGCTTCCACTGAGCAGAACTTCCTGCAGGTGCTACCACGCTGGTTTCGCCCAGAGAAGTAATAACTGTACCGGCGGTTCTTTTATCTAAGGAATCAAAAGCCTGATACATTGGCACGTTGCTTCCTGAAAGAATAAGAGAAATATCTGTTGTAGCCGCTCTCATAAAGTCATAAGAGTCTGCGTTGTCATCTCCTCTTTCAACCTCTACTGCGGTAAAGCCCAAGGTCAAAGGATTATCGGGCATAGAAGAAGATTCGTCGGTTTCGTAAACAACACCCTCTTTAAAGGCAATTCCCCACTCTTCCAGATAGGAATGAAGATTTGTAAGCTTTGGAGAGGTGGTTGAAGCAAAATACATAAGTCCTCTGCCTCTTTTGCCGTCATTTAACAACCATTTTTCAATAACCTCTAGTTCGCTTGTGCTAAAGTCTTCTTTTGGTGATGCAATTACAATAAGATGTGCATCCTCGCTTATCTCACCGATTACTACGTCGGTAATATAGCTAACCTCGAAATTATTAAGGCCTAAAACTGCGGCAAAATACTCTGTGGTAGACAGATTACAATGGGTACCGATAACAACTGCATTTTTAGTTTCGGTAGAGGTAACCTTGTAGATAGCACTTGTTAGTGCAGTTTCTAAGAAGTTACCGCTTACTTTATTAGTATCTCCGTAGGCAGCATATTCAGACTCTGTTATACGATAAACGTCCTCGAATGTTACTACAGAGCTGCGTTTAACCTCTTCGCCCTCAACCGTATGGGTTGCTTCAACTATCATATCACCATAATTAAGGTTTGATTTCTGATATTCTTTAATAACCTCGGAAAATTCAGGTGTCTGAGGGTCAACGAATTTAACTTTAATATGATTATTGGTTACCTGATACTTTTCAAGGAGTTTTATGGTCTGAGCATAATACTGTCCCGAAGCGTCTGTGGCACTAAACTTTGCCTGAGCAACGTAATAATCAAGATAACCGCCAACATAGTCGTCTTTACTTGCGCAAACTGTAACGTTTACGTCACGGTCAACACCCTTTAAAAATTCTACGTTTTCTTCTGACAAGGTACTTTCCTTGTTGACTGAAAGGTCAATTTCAAGATTTACCCTTGTAGAAAGGATTGCAAGTAACACGTTAACAGCGACAGCAACCGCAACAACGATAGCAGTTATGGCAATTGCATAAGAGCCGTGTTTTAAAGCATTTTTATTGAGAGGCTTTTTGTCTTTGATTTTTTTCATTTTAGAAAAAATATTTTTAAAAATTTCTTTGATTTTCATTTTTATACCTCCCTCTTAAGACCATCTGCGTTTTTCAACGGCGCGAACCGAAAGGAAACAGAACACTCCTGCTATAGAAAGGAGATAAATAACGTCAGAAACAGGGAAAACTGTATCGTAGAAGTTCTGGAAACGGTCCATAAATCCGATGTACTTAGCAATATCTGAAAGGAAGGCAATTCCTGTCATTTCTGCAAGAGATGAAATCATCATTATAACAAGAAATGCTACTAAGGTTAGTATGCAGGAAATAACCTGACTCTCTGTAAGTGAAGAAATGAACATTCCTATTGCAACAAAAGCTGCACCGATAAGAAGAATTCCAAAAACCATATTAAGATAAGCAAGCCAGTTGACAGTAACCTTGGTTGCTACTATGATTTGGAATATAATAGTTGGTGAGAAAGCCAACGCAAAGGTTGAAAATGCAGCAAAGAATTTGCCTAAAATAATACCTGTAACCGAAACAGGTGCGGTAAGAAGCGCCTGGTCTACCTTTTGCTTACGGTCTTCAGAAAGAAGTCTCATGGTAAGCATCGGAGTTACAAATACTATAACTGTTGACATTGCTACGATTACGTAAGAAATGTCAGGAGAGCCTGCTGCATAAATTGTAGAAAAGAACATTCCCTCAAAGAAGAAAAAGATTGTGAGGAAAACGTATCCTAAAGGCGAGGTAAAATAAGACTTGAATTCTCTTTTAAAAATTGCAGACATTATTCACTTACCTCCTCTTCGGTTTTTACTGTAACTTCATCTTCGCCAACTTCAAGCTTTACGGCTTTTTCTTCTTGTTTCAAAAACAGTCTGCCGCTATCTGCGTCGTCAGTAAGACGAAGGAATATTTGCTCTAAGGTCATTTCGTTGGAATATAGGCTAAGTGGCAACTTCTTGCGCTCTGCAAGACGTTCGCTAACGCCTCTTCTGATATCGGCGCCTACCTTTGGCTCTATATTAAAATCTATTGTTCCGTCCTCTTTAGAACCGAGACAGGTAACGGTCTTTACACCTGCTACGGAATTTAAGATTTTGGTCATTTCTTCTTCTGTTCCCACAACTCTTAAGTTTAAAGAATGGTCGGAAGAAAGGGCTTTTGAAAGATTTTCCGGTGTATCGTCTGCAATAATTTTACCTTTGTTTATAATGATAATACGTTTGCAAACCTCTTGAATCTCTGACAAAATATGTGAAGAAACGATAACAGTATGATTTTTGCCAAGTCTCGCAATAAGGTTTCTTATTTCAATAATCTGCTTAGGGTCAAGACCTACTGTAGGCTCGTCTAAAATAAGTAAATCAGGGTTGCCGATTAGAGCCTGTGCAATACCTACACGCTGACGATAACCCTTTGAAAGATTCTTGATAAGACGGTCGATTACGTTTTCTATCTTAACAAGCTTTGCTATCTCTTCTATATGTGGTTTTTTAGGAAACTTAACCTTTTTAAGGTCGTACATAAAATAAAGATATTCCCTTACTGTCATGTCGGTATAAAGTGGTGGAAGTTCAGGAAGGTAACCGATTCTTCTTTTCGCATATTCAGGCTGTTCTACAATGTCAAAGCCATCAACAGATACAGAGCCTGCTGACATGGAAAGGTAACCGGTCATAATATTCATAATGGTACTCTTTCCTGCACCGTTGGGTCCGAGGAAGCCTACAATTTCGCCCTTGTTAATTGTAAAGCTAACGTCGTCAACCGCAAGGTGATTTCCGTATTTTTTGCCGAGAGAAGATACTTCTATCATAAATAAATCTCCTTGAAAATTTTTTGAGTCTTCAATAAATTACATTTAATTTTATCACGGTTGTTTTATAAATTTGTAAACAAATCGTAAATCATAATAATTATATATTGAAAAGCTTAAAAAAGCAATAAAATATTACAGTTTCAAGGTACACTTGATTTTATTTCTTTAAAATGTTAAAATTAAGAAAATATTTTAAGTAGGTTTTGAGTATGTGTTTTTTAAACAGAGCCTGGGTCGAGGTTGACCTTGAGGCAATAATCAGAAATTACGAAGCAGCCCAAAATATTGCAAACGCCAGGGTTATCCCTGTTGTCAAGGCAGATGCTTATGGCCACGGTGCAGAAAGAGTTGCCCTTGCGCTATGTGAAAAAGGGGTGGACACTTTTGCCGTTTCCAACTTAGATGAGGCTATTGAACTTCGAGAAACGGGCATTGACGCTGACATTCTGATTTTAGGTTATACTCCTGTCTCTGCCGCAAAAGAACTTTATGAACATAATATTATACAGACTGTTTTTTCTCCGGAATTTGCCGAAGAATTGAACCAAAATGCTAAAAAGCACAACGTTAAAATCAGAGCACACTTAAAGCTTGACTCCGGTATGGGAAGAATCGGTTTTAGCTGCAAGAAGGAACTGAAAAAAGCCAAAGAGGCCCTTGCTCTTGACTGTCTTGAGTTTGAGGGAGTATTTACGCATTTTTCCTGTGCAGACAGTTCTGAAGAAAGTGACCTTTCTTATACCGAAAAGCAGTATAACGAATTCTTAGATGCTGTTAAAGTTTTAGAAAACCAAGGATTTTCTTTTAAAACAAAGCACTGCAGTAATTCTGCAGCTATTATATCAAAAAAAGATTTTGCTTTAGACGCCGTAAGAGAAGGTATCATTCTTTACGGTCTTGCTCCGTCTGACGACATTGTATTGCCTTGCGAGTTTACTCCTGCCATGTCCCTTTTTGCCACCGTTTCTATGGTAAAAGAGGTAGAAAAGGACCTATATTTAAGTTACGGCAGAACCTATAAATCTGACACCGGCAGAAAAATTGCTACTGTCAGCGCAGGCTACGCTGACGGTCTGCCCAGGCTTTTATCTAACAACGGCTATGTTCTTGTAAACGGTCAAAAAGCAAATATCGTGGGAAGAATTTGCATGGACCAGTTTTTAATTGACGTAACCAACATTGACAACGTAAAAATGGGCGATATTGTTACCATTTTTGGCAAAGATTTGTCTGTAGACCAAGTAGCTGAGAAGGCTCAGACCATAAACTATGAAATTGTTTGCGGCATTACCAAAAGAGTTCCCAGAATATATAAGTAACCAAGAAAGGAGAAAAAGGTTATGAAACCCATTCTTTACATTGTTATACCTTGCTATAACGAAGAAGAAGTTTTGCCAAAAACAAAAAATATATTTCTTAATAAAATAACCGACCTTGTTTCTCTGGACAAAATAGATGAAAAAAGCCGTGTTCTTTTGATAAACGACGGGAGCCGTGACAACACCTGGCAAATTATTTCTGATTTGGCCAAGGAAAGCCCATATTTTAAAGGTGTTTCTTTAAGCCGAAACAGAGGTCACCAAAACGCACTCCTTGCAGGTCTTGACGAGGCGAGAAAATTTGCAGATATTACAGTTAGCATTGATTGTGACGGACAAGACGACATAAATGCTATTGACAATATGCTTGAAGCTTATCTTGACGGTTCGGACATTGTTTATGGTGTGCGAAACGACAGGACAACCGACTCCCGATTTAAACGTGCTACGGCGCAAGGGTTTTATAAACTCCTTAATCTTATGGGGGCAGAGGTGGTTTATAATCACGCAGATTACCGCCTAATGTCTAAAAAGGCATTAGACGCCTTTTTTCAGTTTGAAGAGGTAAACGTTTACCTCAGAGGTCTTGTTCCCTTGGTAGGGTTTAAGAGCAGTTGTGTTTATTACAAAAGAACCCAGCGCATAGCGGGAGAAAGTCATTATAATCTTAGAAAAATGCTTTCTCTTGCCTTTAACGGCATAACAAGCCTTTCTATTAAACCTATTCGCATTATTACCACTTTCGGCTTTTTGGTTTCCATAATAGGTCTTGCTTTAATTGTATGGTCCATTATTAGCCGTCTCCTTGGCAGTACCGCTGCAGGTTGGGCTTCTATAATTTCGGTTGTAAGCTTTTTCGGCGGTGTACAAATTCTTAGCATTGGCGTTATTGGAGAATATATCGGCAAGCTTTATTTAGAGGTTAAGAAAAGACCTCGCTACATTATTGAAAAGAAAACCGAAGAAAATACGTAAAATAAAAACCCTTAGGATTTTTCCTAAGGGTTTTGTTTTAGTTTTAGCCGCCCAGATACGCTTCCTTAACCTTTTCGCTTTGTGCAAGTTCTGCGCCTGTGCCCGAAAGAACGATAGCACCGGTTTCAAGAACGTAAGCGCGGTCGGAAATTGCAAGAGATTTACCTGCATTCTGCTCAACAAGAAGAATGGTTGTTCCGTCCTTGTTGATGTCCTTGATAATATCAAAAACCTGGTCAACAAGCAATGGCGAAAGTCCCATTGACGGTTCGTCAAGCATTAAAAGTTTTGGTTTGCTCATTAATGCTCTTCCCATGGCAAGCATTTGTTGCTCTCCTCCTGAAAGAGTACCGGCAATTTGGTTTCTACGCTCTGCAAGTCGTGGGAAACGCTGGTAAATTCTTTCAATATCTTCTTTAAAGGCATTGTCCTGTTTTCTTAAGTATGCGCCCATTACAAGATTTTCGTATACAGTAAGTTCCTGGAAAACTCTTCTTCCCTCCGGAACCTGAGACATACCCAAATTCACGATTTTGTGACAAGGCATTTTAGATATATCTGTTCCGTCATAAACCACGCTTCCTTTTCGGGCAGGAATAAGACCAATTATGCTCTGCATAGTAGTGGTCTTGCCTGCGCCGTTAGCGCCGATAAGAGTTACTATTTCTCCCTCGTTTACCTCGAAACTGATACCTTTAAGGGCATTGATAACGCCGTAATAAACTTCTAAATCTTTAACTTCCAATAAAGCCATTGCGTTATCCTCCTATATACGCTTTAATAACCTCAGGGTCATTAAGCGCTTCCTTAGTATTACCTTGTGCAAGTACAGTACCAAAGTTAAGTACTGTTATTTCGTCGCAAAGACCTGAAACGAATTTCATATCATGCTCGATAAGTAAAATTGTAACGTTAAACTCGTCTCTGATAAATTTAACAATTTCCATAAGGTCTGCTGTTTCGTGTGGATTCATACCTGCAGCAGGCTCGTCAAGACATAAAAGTCTTGGATTTGTAGCAAGAGCTCTTGCTATTTCCAACTTCCTTTGTTTACCATAAGGAAGATTACAGGAAAGGTTGTTTCTTTCATCTTCAAGGCCTACAACCCGAAGAATCTCTTTTGCCTTTTCTCTCATGGCCTTTTCGGTTTTGAAATAAGATGGAAGGCGGAAGATGCTTGCGAAAACTCCACATTTATATTCAGGTCTGTTATGAAGGCCAACAAGAACGTTACGAATAACTGTCATATTGTTAAAAAGACGAATATTCTGGAAGGTTCTTGCGATACCCTTTTGATTAATTACATCCTGTGGCTTGCCTGTAAGATCCTCTCCATCAAGATAGAAACGACCGGTAGTTGGTTTGTAAACCCCTGTAAGCATATTGAAAACAGTGGTCTTACCTGCGCCGTTAGGACCAACAAGACCGTAAAGCTGTTTTTCTTTAACCTCAAGATTTAAATCCTGAACGGCCTTAAGTCCGCCGAAGGATATGCCGAGATTCTCTATTTTAAGCACTGTGTTCGACATTATTTATCCTCCTTTTTCGGCTTGTCTGGGGTATAAGTTGTCTGGGGCTGAAGGTCAACAGACAACACCTCATCCATTTTAATCTTTGTAGGAACTCTGTCCCATTTAGCCTCGTCATCATAACGGAAGGATGGATTATGAGATTTCTTTCTTAGTTTGCCCAAAAGAGCTTTTATGTTATATGTCTCTCTAAAGGTCTTTAAGGCAGGTGCATTGTTATAAATTACAAGAATGATAAGTATAAGAGCATAGAAAAGGTCTTGTAAAACTGCAAGGTCACCTGTAAGAATTGTCTGAAGCTTAACGTCTAAGAAGGTAATTAAGGTTGCAGCAATAATAGAACCGTTAATGCTACCCATACCGCCTAAAACCACCATAACCAAAATCTCGATGGAATAGTTATAGCTAAACTTTGAACTTTGAACGGTAAAGTTACTGAAGCTATAGAAAACACCTGCAATTCCTGCAAAGAAAGAGGAAATTGTAAATACTATCAGCTTATACTTTGTAACATTTATACCTGTAGCCTTTGCTGCAATTTCATTATCACGAATAGAGGTTATTGCTCTGCAGTGCTTACTTCTGATAAGATTCTGTAAAACTGCAAGGGTAATAAGAACAAAAACAAATGCGATTATGAAAAGCACGTCTTTGTCGTAACGAGGAGTTTCAAGTCCTAATGAACCACCAAAAGACTCCTTGCTTGAGTTCATGAAAACAGAACGTACGATTTCGCCAAAAGCAAGGGTTACAATGGCAAGATAGTCGCCCTTAAGTCTTAGAGCAGGAAGGCCTATAACTACACCAAAGAGAGCGGCAACTATACCGCCCACAACGATGGAAATCATAAGGCTTAAAAATCCGTGGCCTAACGCCGGTTCTAAAACAACAGACATTTTTCCACCTAAATATGCGCCGACGCACATAAAACCTGCATGTCCCAAAGAAAGCTCTCCAAGGAAGCCTACCACTACGCTTAAGGACACGGCAAGAATAATTGCAATAGCAATTTTCTCAAGAAGATATATTGTAGAAGATGCTAGGGAGCCGGTCATAGACATAATGGTGAAAACCGCTGCAAACACAGCAATTACAATATAATTTAAGAAATGTTTCCATTTAACGTTAGAAAATAATTTAGCCATTATACCTTCTCCCTCCTCTTTTTACCTAAAATGCCTGAAGGTCTTACAAGAAGGATTACAATAAGAATTAAAAATTCAATTGCATCGGTGTAAGGTGCGATTGCAGGAATTTTAAAGGAAACCGCTTCTACCACGCCCATTAAAAGACCGCCAAGCATAGCACCCGGAATAGAACCGATACCACCAATAACTGCGGCGGTAAACGCCTTGATACCAGGCATTGCGCCAAGGGTGTTAGAAAGGCTTGGAGATTTAAGAAGCATAAAGAAGCCTGCAAATGCGGCAAGGGCAGAACCAATAGCAAAGGTTATGGTAATAATTCCGTTAACGTTTATGCCCATTAGCTGAGCTGCGCCCTTGTCTTCAGAAACAGCAATCATAGCACGGCCTGTTTTTGTGTATTTTACAAAGAGGCTGAGCCCTAACATTATTACAACCGAGCAACCTAAAGTAATAAGCGTATAAACAGGAAGCTTTAAGCTGCCTATTGTAATATTACCTAAGTCTAAAATTATAACCATCTTAGGAGCAGAGCCGAAAATCATCTGAGCTGTAGACTGCAAAAGATAGCTGACACCTATAGCCGTTATAAGCACCGCAAGAGGAGATGCGCCGCGCAAAGGCTTATAAGCAACCTTTTCAATTAATATGCCTAAAACAACACAAACCGCAATTGCAAAAGCAAGACCTAATATCGGATTTGCCAAAGCGGAAGACATTGTTATGAAAAGCATATAACCGCCCACCATGATAACGTCACCGTGAGCGAAGTTAAGCATTTTTGCAATACCATATACCATTGTGTAGCCCAAAGCTATCATAGCGTAGGTACTGCCTATGCTTAAACCATTAAGTAAAGTTTCAATAAATTCCATAATAATAACCTGTTTTTTATTATTTATTAATACGTATAATTACGACAATTTGCCGGAGCAGAAAATCTACACCGGCAAATCATATTTCTCACAATTAAAATAAACTAAAGCTTATTTTGTAGTTTCTTTAAGAACGTATTTGATTGCGCCCTTATCTACGTAACCGTTAGCCTGCCATTTAATGTCAGTTCCGGTAACGCCTGAATAGGTGAAGCCGCCTGTAAACTTAGCCTTAAGAATGTCAGAAAGGTCAGAAGCAGAAATTGTTACAGGGATTTTCTCGCCTGCATCAATAGCAGACTTCATAGCATTGTAGATAGCATATACACAGTCGTATGCAGAAGCGCCGAACTGGTTAAGAGTTTCTGCTCCGAATTTTTCGGTATATTTTGCTATAAAATCAGCAGCTGCGCCTTCGGTAGCATTTGAGTCGAAGTGTGAAAGCATAGAAATTTCCTGAGGAATGGTTTTGAAATCGAGCTGGCCTGCAAGACCGTCGAATCCGTCACAACCATAGTAAACTGCATCTTTAGCAATAGTATCTTTAGCCTGAGTCATGAAAATAGAAGCAGGTTGATAGTAAATTGGCATAAAGATGAATTTGCAATTTTTAAGTGAAGAAATCTGAGTTGAGAAGTCAGATGCCTCACCTGTGAAAACAGTCTCTACTACCTTGATAGAAGCATCAAGATTTGTTTTGAACTGCTCATAGATACCATTTGAATATGGGTCGTCAGATTTGTAGAACACGCCGATTTCTTTAAGTCCTAGGCTCTTTACATATTCTGCAGCAACTTTACCCTGGTTACCATCAGCAAAGCACATCTGGAAACCGTTTTCGTTCTTAGGGATATCGTCACCTGAAGCAGAAGGTGTAAGGAAGAACACGTTGTCTTCTACAGAAAGGTTAGAGAACTCAAGACCGGGTGCAGTAGTAACTGTACCGAGAGATGCCTGCATACCGCCCTCTAAAAGAGTAGCATAGTTGGCAGCAACCTTGGTTGGATCGTGCTGGTCATCAAGAGCAACAAACTTGAAGTTGATTCCGTTAAGTCCGCCTGCAGCATTGATTTCATCAATAGCCATCTGAGCAGAGTTCTTAACTGCTGTACCGTAAACTGCAGCAGGTCCGGTTAATGGTCCTGAAACGCCGATAACATACTCGGTGTTGTTAGCGGTATACTTTGCGCCGCCACAAGCAGTCATTGTAAGTGCAAGAACAACTACTACCATTACGGCCAAAGCGCGTTTGAACATTGTCTTCATAAGTAAAACTCCTCTTTAATTTTATTGTTATACTCATTTACCTTAATAATACACTAAAGTAAACTTATTCATTTATTTTAGCACATAGTTTTTCTTTTGCATATTGGCAATTAGCACAAAATTGTTTTTTTATTTTTAACATTTATTTGTAAATTTTGAAATTTTATATCTTAATTTTTGCGCCTTTTAATGAGTATGTTTTTTACCACACAAAATTTATTAATATTTTTGTTGTTGTTTTTATTTTTATATGTTATAATACATTATATAATGCCTAATTGTTATATTTTGTAAAGCAAATTCCCATATAATTCTATATCTTAGATTGGACGTGTGACAGTTTATGAACAATGAAAAAGACTTCGAAATCAATGTTTTTGAAATCTTGTGGGCTTTTTGGAAAAGGATTTGGTGCATTGCCTTGGTTGCTATCATTTGCGGCGTTGCCGGTTATGCCTACACAAAATCCACCAGCGTTCCTACCTATAAAGCAGGGGCTATGATTATCATTAATAATAAGCCGGAAGACAGAACTTATCTTACCTCCGACCTTATTAACACATCTAAAGAACTTGCAAACACATACACTATTATAATCAAGAGCCACACAGTATTGGACGAAGTTATAAAAGATTTAAATCTTGATATTTCTTATGAGTCCCTTTGCAAGATAGTTTCGGTTTCTACTGTGGAGGAAACCCCGGTTTTAAAAATTAACGTTAGCCACACCAACAGAGCTGTTGCCGTAGCTATAGTTGATAAGATTTTAGCTTTCTCTCCTGACGTTATCGTAGAGACTATGAACGTTGGTTCTGTAAACGTTATAGAGCGTCCTTCTGCAGACATTAAACCCACCCTTCCTTCTGCTGCAAAGAACGCTGTTCTTTGGGCTTTCGTTGGTGCGGTTCTTGTTTGTGGCATAATAATCGTTATTGTTCTTGCAGACAACACCTACTCTTCCGAGAGAGATGTTGCTGACGATTTGAAATACCCTGTTTTAGGAGTTATTCCTTCTCTTGAAAGCAGCAAATCTGCTGTAGAAAAGAAAAACAATTCATATTCAGTTAGGGGGAATATCTAATGTCTATCTTTAAGCATAAAAGAAAACATAAGCATTCTACTCACAACGACGTGCTCTCTACCGCTTCTCCGTTTAACTTTTCCGAAGCATACAAGGTGTTGAGAACCAACTTTAACTATGCCGCTTTAAATGGACAAAGCAAAAAGATTATTGTTACAAGTTCTATTCAAGGCGAAGGAAAATCCAGTGTTTCCATTAACCTTGCAACAAGCCTTGCGTTAAACGGCGCAAAGGTTTTGCTTGTAGACGCAGATATGAGAAACCCTTCTGTTCACCGTTATCTCAGAACCAAGCGTCCTGCAAACACAGGTCTTTCTTCTGTTTTAGTAGGTGACTGCGAGTTGGAGAAAAGTCTTTTCCAGACTCCTCAAGGCTTTACAGTGCTTTTAGGCGGTCCTGTTCCTCCTACTCCTGTGGAAATGCTTTCTTCCAAAACTATGGCAGACCTTATGGACTTTTTCTCTCAGCATTATGATTACATTATATGTGACGCTCCTCCTGTAGGCGTTGTCACTGATGCCGCAGTGCTAAGTTCCATTTGCGATGGTGTTTTATTTGTAATCAAACAAAAATACGCTACAAAAGCTCAAGTTCATAGTGCGATTCAAAAACTCGAATCTGTTCAAGCAAATATTTTAGGCGTGGTTATGAATCAATATAACATCAAAGAGGATTCCGGCAAAAACTACGGTTACTACAGATATAAAAAATACTATTATAAATATGGTGACAGCAACTAATGAATAAAATGTCTTTTACCGACATTCACACCCACATCCTTCCCCTTGTTGACGATGGGCCTGATAATCTGCAGGATTCATTAAGTCTTTTAAAAAAGCAAAAAGCTCAAGGCGTAGACCGAGTTATATTAACTCCGCACTTCTACCCCGCAGAAAATACTTTAGAAGACTTTTTATATCGCAGAGACCAATCCTTTAAGCTTGTTAAGGAAAATCTTGACCTTTCCACAATGCCGGAGATTAAACTGGGAGCAGAGGTAAGATTTTCTCCGGAAATTATTTCTATGGACCTTAAAAAGCTTACCTTGGGGGAAAGTGATTATATTCTTATAGAGCTTGACGATGTAATTTACCCACCACACATATGTTCTATCGTTTCAGAGCTCACCTGTTTAGGGTATACTCCTGTATTGGCGCATGTTGAACGTTGCCTTTATTTCAGGAAAGGCCCCCATTTATTAGCCGAACTAATACGCAAGGGTGCCCTTGCACACATAACTGCAGAAAGCCTTACATCAAAATATGACAAAGGCTTCAGCAAAGCCGCTTTGAACAACGGCTACGCTCATATGGCGGCATCCGACACTCACGATTTGGTTTATAGAAAGCCAAATCTTTCTGAAAAACTTTCTTTCATTTCGCAAGACCTTCTGTTCCTTTCAGAAGATACGGCTTTTAGAATTTGGAACAACATTTCCGTTTTCCCTGAAGAGCCTGAAAAAATGTCAAAGTTTTTCGGCAAATACAGATAATAACACAACTTTAAAAGGGCAACATAAAACTCCGCCTTTCCACAGGCGGAGTTTTTTATCACTATTTTTTCTACTATTTTTTAAAACATTCACTTACAGAAACAAGTTTTGCACCATCTGCCATAGCAAACTCATAAAACTTACGAAGATTTGCCTTGGTTTTTTCATCTCTAAGAAGTTCCCAATAATGGGTATAAAGAACGCACGGCAACCCCTGCTCTTTGCAAATCTTATAAACTCGCATTATATATTCCTCTTCTTTTATAGGGTATGCATATAATTCGTTATGTCCAGCATAATGATAGACTCCGCCGTACGGAATGTCATATTTGATTTTGTATAAGGTGCGGTGGAGATAATTTGCAATATATTTTGCATCAAGCTTTCTGTCTTTTGTTTTTCCTATGATTCCGGAGTAATTAAGACCGTTTTTCTCCATAGCATCAATTGCCTTTTGATTTACAGCATTGCTCGGTGCAACAAAAACGTCAATATCTGTATCAAACAAGTCAGAAAGATGCTTTTTGCCTTCTGACATCTCGCGTTTAATTGTTTCTCTGTCTTTCCAAATCATCTCAGGCTTCCATACACCATTGATTTCTTGGTTTTCGTGGGCAGAGCCGTGAAGCATAAGAGAGTATCGCTGCTCTTTAACACCTTTTTTAAATATTCCACCAGTTCAGAATTATCAGCTATATCATAATTTTTATATTCGTATCCATCGCCATAAGGCTTGCTCAGTTTATGGTAAGGAACGGAAAAAGGAACAACAGACAAAGACACGCACCCTTCGGTTATGAAGTCGTAAGCTGCTTCCAACTCCTGTGGTTTTGTAAAAAACGAGGTGTCATCATCTCTTATTGCAATAATCATTTTATTTTCCTTTCAAGTTCTGAAACTTATGCTTTTTTGTCCACTTCACAGAAAACTCTTGTTCCGCGAAATGTTTGTAGTCATTATATATCACGCCACCTTAAAAGTCAAGAAACGAGCACATCAACCTTGCTCGAATCGCTTTATTATTTCTTACAAATAAAAAAAGAAAGCACCATCCACAAGGATTGGTGCTTTCTTTTTGGCTGGGGAATAGGGATTCGAACCCCAACAAACAGAGTCAGAGTCTGTCGTGCTACCGTTACACAATTCCCCAATGCAACATAACATATTATATATGAAAATTCCGGTTTGTCAAGACAATTTTGAAAATTATCTTGATTTTATATGTCTGCTATGTTATATTGTTTAGGTAATTAGGGGTTATAGCGCAGTTGGTAGCGCAATGCACTCAAAACCAGACCCCACCACATAATTTCATAAATAAATCACCTAGTATACCTCATATGGGGGTATAGCTCAGCTGGGAGAGCGCTTGAATGGCATTCAAGAGGTCAGCGGTTCGATCCCGCTTATCTCCACCAACTGTATACTAGGTGATTATTTTTTTCAAAATTCATATCGTTAAAACTGCCACCGGGTAGTGAAATGCTGATGCATTCGTTTGCACGTCGTTAGGTCTTTGAAGACGTGTGTACGGATGCTTATTTTTTTGGAGGTCTTGCCTTGAAACACTATTTTTCAAAATTAGAAATTACGTTATGGTCTTCGTCTGTCTTGTTGATCGTGGGCTCCTTTTGCCTTTTTGACCGAGAAAACATTCTAACATTGATCGCCTCCCTCATCGGCGTTACCTCGCTGATCTTTAATGCCAAAGGCAATCCTTTCGGACAGGTGTTGATGGTAGTGTTCAGCTTACTGTATGGCATCATTTCTTATAGCTTTGCCTATTACGGCGAAATGATCACCTATCTCGGTATGACCATGCCGATGGCAGTCTTTGCCCTCATCTCATGGCTCCGCAATCCCTATAAGGGCAACAAAGCAGAGGTTAAGGTTAACACCATCAGCAAAGCGGAAACGGTGTGGATGTGGATTGGAACCGCCGTTGTTACCGCCGTGTTTTATTTCATCTTGGCGCATTTCAATACCGCCAACATCTTACCCAGCACCCTTTCCGTTACCACCAGCTTTGTCGCTGTGTATCTCACCTTTCGCAGAAGTCCACTGTTTGCGCTGGCATATGCCGCCAATGACGTGCCGTTGATCGTCAATTTGGTATGTAGAAGTTTCTTGTGTTCACGGATGTAGGTGAGGTGGCGTATGCTTTGCACATAAATGTTTTTTTGGGGCATCACATAATTTTTTGTCAAACATAAGCAAATTATCGTAATAAAAATGCAGAAAAGCTATCTCTAGCAATTGAATATCAAAATGTTTTTGTATCTTCTGTAGAAAAAATACAGGAAGGTATTGACATTTAATAAAAGCTTTGGTAAAATACATTTTAGAAAGGGGTTTTGGACATGCTTAAAAAGTTTCAAGTTGAAAATTACAGAGGATTTAAAGACGCTCTTTTGTGGGACTTATCAGACACTCGCGATTACGGATTTCGTAAAAATCTAGTTGAGAATAAAATCGCAAAAAAATCCGTTGTTTTTGGTAAAAATGGCTTGGGCAAATCAAGTCTGTGCACTGCTATTGTTGATATAACCGCCCACTTGCTTGATGCGGAAAAAGACAATGTTCCGGGGCACCTGTACACCTATGTTGGAAATGAAGAAAACTTTGCAACATTTACATATGTTTTTCAGTTTGGCAAAGATGAGGTTGTATATACCTATTGCAAGGCTAATTTAACAACTCTGTTACTTGAAGCAATAGCTATAAATGGAAAGCAGATGCTTCTTCACAATTTCGTTGATGAAAAAAATAATTTTATTAAAATTCCCGGAGCAGAGAGCTTAAGAACTCAAGGACTTCAAAAACAGTTGTCGGTTGTTAAATACATATTTAATAATACAATTCAGGATGAAGATTCAGTTATCACAAAAATAATGAACTTTGTCAGCGGAATGCTGTATTTCAGGAGCCTTAAAGATGCCAATAAATACATAGGCTATAAACTTGGTAGCGAAAAGTTAAATGAAATCATTCTTAATAATGGTAGATTGGAAGACTTCAATACATTTATCAATGATATGGGACTTAATTATACACTTGTACCATTAAAGTTAATGAGTGGTGCTCTTACAATCGGTGCCAAATTTGAGAATGATAATGTTGTTGAATTTGAGTCTATAGCATCATCAGGAACAAGAACATTAATGCTTTTCTATTGCTGGTTTATAGAGTTTGACAAGCTTACATTTCTTGTAATAGATGAGTTTGACGCATATTATCATCATGAACTTTCCGAAAAAATTCTTTCAATAATTCAGAGCTTTGAGAATATGCAGTCTATGGTTACAACTCACACAGTATCATTACTACATACAGAATGTACAAGACCTGACTGTGCTTTTATGATAGGAAAGGGTTTTGTTAAAAATTTATGTAATCTTACAGACAGAGAATTAAGAGAAGCACATAATATAGAGAAACTTTATCGTTCTAATGAATTTGTGAAAGTCGAAGAATAATATAAAAACTTTTGTAAAGGAGTGATGTAAATTGATTGTTTTAAGCAAAAAGAAAAAACACATTAGAAAAACCGCGCCAACGGCTTAACAATGTGTTTCATCACGGATATGCTAAACGCATACCTATTCAAGTAAGTGTAGTTTAGCATATCCGTAAACAAAAATCAAGAGTTTGGAGGAAATTTTTATGATTTCTACGATTTTTAATGTTTACGGAGGTAATAAACTTTATGACAAATGTACAATTTAATAACAATTATGATGTTTTTCATGCATTCTTGGTAGAAAAGGCTGACTATGATGGTTACTATGAGTTGCCTGTCATCAGGACAAGTAACCAGTTACCTGATAAGGTTATAACATTTTCAAAGGCAATGTCTAAAACATGGGACAATTTTGACTGTTGGGTGGTCTTTTACGAGCATGACAGAGATTTCGAAAGACTTTGGAACAAGCCAAGACAATATCTCGATAAGTTGAAAAAGTTCAAGGGTATTATATCCCCTGACTTTAGTCTTTATCGAAATATGCCTCTCATTATGCAAATGTGGAATACATATCGTAGCAGAGCAATAGCCGTTTGGTTGCAAAATAACGGCGTTGAAGTCATTCCTAATGTAAGATTCGGGGATGAAAGAACATTCTCTTTCTGCTTTGACGGAGTGGAAGAAAACAAAACTGTCGCAGTAGGCACACATGGATGCATTAAGCGCAAAGAGGATAAAATTTTCTTCGAAATAGGTCTTGCCAAAATGGTGCAAAGGCTATCGCCTAAAACCATAATAGTTTATGGAAGTGCGCCTGACACTATCTTCAAACCTTATAAAGATATGGGTATCAACATCATAGCTTTTGAAAGTGAATTTTCAAAGTCCAGAAAGCAGGTGACTGCTTAATGGGCGGAAGTATCTCAGGAGATTTTGGAAATACCAAAGGTAGTAGTTTAGATGCATTAAGCAATATGTTAGCAGCTGCATCGCTTATTCCGGGATTAGATACTTTTACAAACTTGGCATCAATACCTGTCGACCTTGCAAGAGGGGATTTTGTTTCCGCGGGACTTAGTGCACTTGGTGTTGTCCCGGTAGTTGGCGAAATTGGGGATGCAGCAAAACTTGCTAAAATAGCAGATAAAGCTGTAGATGCAGCTAAAACAGCAGATAAAGTGTCTGATGTTGCAAAGAGTATAAAAAGGATTGCGCCATCAAAACTAATACAAACTCATAAGCTTACGTTGAGCAAAAAGCAATATAATAATCTCGTGGAAAGTATAAGAAAAAATGGGATTACTGAGCCTATCAAATATGTTGAATATAAAGGTACAAAGTATGTTGTTGATGGGCATCATAGATTAAGAGCAGCAAAGCAGCTGAAATTGGATAAAATCCCTACGCAAAAGGTTTCGCTGCCATATAAAGGATACAAGACAATTAACGTTTTGCTTTGGTTTGATTAACAGAAAGGGGGATTTATTGTGATATATATTACAGGTGATACACACATACCGGTCGATATACAGAAACTTTCCACTAAACGGTTTCCCGAGCAAAAAGAAATGACCAAAAATGATTATGTGATCATATGCGGTGATTTTGGCGGCGTATGGGACGGTAGCAACGAAGAAAAATATTGGATAAAGTGGCTGAAAAATAAAAATTTCACGACGCTTTTTATCGATGGCAATCACGAAAACTTTGAGATGCTTTATAATCTCCCAACAGTAGATTTTGGTGGTAGTATTGCACACAAAGTTGATGATGGCATATATCATTTGATCAGGGGCGAAGTATATAATATTGACGGAAAGAAGTTCTTCGTATTTGGCGGGGCAAGCTCGCACGACAAAGAACATCGAACCGAAGGCAAAAACTGGTGGAAAGATGAAATGCCAAGTGAGCAAGAATTTAGTAACGCAGAAGAAAATCTCAAGAAAAATAATTCTGAATTCGATTATGTGATAACCCATTCAGCCCCAACATCTGTTCAAGATAAAATTGCTCCAACATATGAAATCAATCAACTTACAGATTTTCTGGAAAAGATAAAAAACAGTGTGGCATGTAAAAAATGGTTTTTTGGTCATTACCATAAAGATGTTGAAGTTGATGAAAAGTTT
>JAZNBQ010000022.1:0-2762 GCA_045587065.1 Acutalibacteraceae bacterium
GGCACTTGCACCATTTCCGACGTTATCGGTACTCGTGACTCCATAATGGTATACCTTATGCACAAAGGTCTGGAGCCTAAAATGGCATTTAAAATTATGGAAATTGTCCGCAAGGGAAAAGCGCCCAAGCTTTTAACCGAGGAACATAAAGAAGAGATGCTTTCTCACAACGTGCCTAAATGGTATCTGGAGTCTTGCCTTAAAATCAAGTATATGTTCCCTAAAGCCCATGCCGCAGCATACGTAATTTCAGCCCTCAGACTTGCCTGGTACAAAGTTTACCATCCAATTGAGTTTTATTGCGCCTACTTTACTGCAAGACCGGAGGACGTAGACGTTCCCACCGTCTTAAAGGGAAGAGACGCGGTAAAAGCCTACCTATATAATATAAAGTTAAAGGGCAAAGACGCCACCAAGAAGGAACTGGACGTTTACGAAAATATGTTGATCTTCAATGAAATGTTTGCTCGCGGACTTGAGGTACTTCCCATCGACCTTGAAAAATCCCATGCAAGAAAATATCTTGTAGAAGACGGCAAAATGCGACTTCCTTTTGGAGCTCTTGCAGGTGTCGGAGAAAAAGCGGCAGAATCCATTTATGAAACCGCACAGAAAAAAGATTTTATTTCAAAGCAGGAGTTTCAGGCTCAGGCAGGGGTTTCCAAGACGATTATGCAGACCCTTTCTGATATGAACGTTTTCGATTCTCTACCTGAAACCAACCAAATGACCTTCTTTTAGGAATAATAACTAAAAAGCACAGTCAACCCTTCGTTGACTGTGTTTTTTTTGGGAATTTTTACAAAATTGAAGAAAAAGGTTGCAATTTTGTAACTTTTTGTTATAATAATAGGGTGAGCGGTTACAACCGTGTAATTTTTTGAAAGGAATGAGACCTATAAAGAAGACAATAATCTCCTTTGGAGAAAAGCTATATGCGTTTAAAAAACTTCACAAGTTAATGTTCCTCTCTATACTTTCAGCAGCCTTTGCTTTTATCTGTGTTTTCGCATCAGATATCAGCGTTTCATATAATGTAATATATAACGGAAAGAAATTAGCACAGGTAAATTCCATTTCCACTTTTTACGAGGGCAAAAGCTTAGCGGCAAGTAAAATCACTTCTAAGAACCCTGAAAGTTTAATGGAAAAGCCATTCTTTTTGCCAACCATTACTTTAAACGGCGGCAAAAGCACAAGTGGCGAGGTAGCAGAGGTTATTTTAAATAACTCGCCAAAAATCATAAAAGGCTATAGCGTAAGTCTTGATTCAGAGGAAAAACTTTTCGTAGCAGACGAGGCAGAGTTCAAAACCGCGTTAGATGCAAGACTTAGTAAGTTCGCAGTAGAAAACGGTACAAGCACCTTTGTAAATGACGTAGACCTTAAAGCAGTTTACTGCGCATCTGTAGATTTTGCAGATGAGACAGAAAAAACCGCCTTTGTAGAAGGCCTTGACGTAGAAACCAAGGTTACAACTGTTAAAACTGTGGCAATTCCATACAAAACAGTTACCACAAAAACCACCGCAAAACTTGCAGGTTATAGTAAGGTAACAAAAGCAGGAGTAAAGGGTTCAAAGGAAGAAACCCACAACCTTAAGTACTTAAACGGCAAGGTTACAGAGGACGAGCTTGTGTCCACAGTGGTTACAAAGGAAGCGGTAAACGAGGTTGTAACAGTAGGCGTAGGAAAAACCTACTACACACAAAGAGAAAAAATGGCATCTTCTCAGGGTTTTGTCTGGCCGCTTAACAAAAACGTAAGAGCCCAGTTCATAACTGCCTATTGGGGAGATGGCAGAAACCATAAGGGTCTGGACATTTGTTCTCCTTACGGTACTGCTATTTATGCCGCAAAGGGTGGCACTGTAGAGTTTGCAGGTTGGTACGGCGGCTACGGCTATTGCGTGTTAATTAACCACGGCAACGGCTTAAAAACAAGATATGCCCATTCTTCTAAACTTTTGGTTAAGGCAGGGGAGAAGGTAACCGCAGGACAAACCATTGCTTTAGTTGGTTCCACAGGCAACTCCACAGGCAACCATCTTCATTTTGAAGTTATAGTAAACGGTGTTCGTGTTAACCCATCGCCATACTTAGCAAACAGTTAAAATCAAAGCCATGCACAAGGTTGTTGTGCATGGCTTGCTTTTTTATTGTCAAAATACATAATAAATTTCCCAAAAAAATGTATACATTTAATATACAAAATTTACTATGTTTCATCTTGACATTTTAGAAAAATTAGATATAATTAATATGTATAAATGTAAATTTGCCTTATTATACATATATTAAAAGGCAGTTTCATAATTTGCAGAAATCCTACTCTGCATATTACGTCACATTATATAGGAAAGGTGATTTTTATGTTCAGCAAAATTACTTCATGGCGCCATAATAAGATTGTTGCTTTTGCTTTAGCAGTAGCAGTCTTTTTATCGGCATTCTATGGTCTTGCTCCTGTCCTCACAACAGTAGAGGCATTGGGCGAAGACGAAGCTGCTAAATCCACAGTAGCATACTGGGATGGTACTACCCCCAATGTAGCTACTGCTTTTGCAGACCAAACAGGAAAGGGAGGTAGTGCGGAAACACCTTATGAGATTACTACCGGTGCTCAGCTTTATGCTGCAACCAGATGCACAGATACTGGAGTGTACTTTAAACTGATGAACGATATCGTTCTTCAGAAAGACGCAACTCACGCAGCAAAGGTAGATGCTCTTATTGCAGGTACAGATGATGATGCCGAAGGGT
>JAZNBQ010000023.1:0-8228 GCA_045587065.1 Acutalibacteraceae bacterium
CTTATGCTAAAGCCACAGTTTGTATTTGATAATATAACCGTCGTAAGCCTTGAGTTTTTACAAAAGAATTCTATAAAAGGACTTCTGGTGGATGTAGATAATACTTTAACTACGGCTCACGCGTCAGGCGTGCTTAAAAAGGGCGTTGATGCATGGCTTGAAGAAATGAATTCAAGCGGCATAAAAATATTAATACTTTCCAACGCAAAGAAGGTAAGAATTGAACCTTTCGCGAAAAAAATAGGACTTGAGTTTCAGTCTCTTTCTTTGAAACCACTTCCTTTCAGATATATTAAAGCAGTAAAAAAAATCAAGCTTAAAAGAAAAGAAACCGCCATTATCGGCGACCAACTTTTTACCGATGTTTTAGGCGGTAATTTAGCAAGAATTAAAACAATTCTTGTTACCGATATTACACCGGAAGAAAAACTCAGTTTTAAAATCAGAAGAAGCCTGGAAAAGAAGATTTTAAGAGGTGAAAAATAATGGCAGCAAAATTTGGCCCTGCAGGAAACAGTGACAGTTTCGCAGCACTCGGTTATAAAAGCAGTTTGCAGGTTCCTGAATATATAGACAAAATGGGACTTGACGCTTTTGAATATCAGTGCGGCCGAGGAGTAAATATTGGTCAGGAAAAAGCCGCCGCTTTGGGCAATCTTGCTAAAGAGCGTAATATAAGTCTTTCCCTTCACGCCCCTTACTACATTTCTATGTCATCTGTAGAAGAGAGTAAAAGACTTAATTCAATAAACTATATTCTTCAAAGCGCCAGAGCAGTAAATGCAATGGGCGGAGAGAGGATAATTGTGCATACCGGCTCTTGTGGTAAAATCTCAAGGGAAGAAGCCTTGGAACTTGCTCTTGATACAATGAAAAAGTCAATAGAGGCCTTAGACAGCGAGGGGCTTTCTAATATAAGAATTTGTCCTGAAACTATGGGTAAAGTAAATCAGTTAGGTACACTGGACGAGGTTTTAGCACTTTGTCAGTTGGACGAAAGACTAATTCCTTGTATAGATTTCGGACATCTTAACGCCAGAGACAGAGGCATACTTAAAAGCTACCGGGATTTTGAAGAAATCTTTATTAAGATTGAAGATAAACTGGGCATTTCACGATTAAAGGAGTTCCACTCCCATTTTTCTAAAATAGAATATTCTGCAGGCGGAGAGGTAAGACACCTGACCTTTAGCGATGATGTGTATGGGCCTAATTTTGAGCCTGTAATGGAGCTTACTTATAAAAAGCAGTGCTCGCCAACCTTTATTTGCGAATCGGCAGGAACACAGGCAGAAGATGCAAAAACAATGAAAGATTATTATTGGGGGATTCAAAATGTCTAAAATACTTGTTTTAAATGGTCCAAACCTAAATATGTTAGGAATAAGAGAACCCTCTATTTACGGTTACGATACATTGGAGTCCATAAACGAGGAAGTTAAAGAATATGCAGAAAGTATTGGTATTACTTGCGAGTTTTATCAGTCAAATCACGAGGGAGATTTAGTTGACAAAATTCAAAGTGTTTATACCGATTATGACGGTTGTGTTATAAATGCAGGAGCCTATACACATTATAGTTATGCAATTCGAGATGCAATTTCAAGCGTAGGCAAACCATTTATAGAAGTTCATATATCCGACATTTCTGCTCGCGAAGATTTTAGACATAAATCGGTATTAACCGAAGTGTGTAAAGAAATGATTGCAGGATATGGCAAGGAAGGCTACAAAATGGCAGTTAAGGCCATTAAAGGTATGATATAGTGATTAAACTCAGATATGTAACCGACAATACGGCGGTGCTTATTTTTACTTCCATAAACCGAAAATATTTAACAGGTTTTTCTTCTTCCCTTGGATATCTTCTTTTAACAAAGGAAGAAAATGTACTTTTTGTTGATGGCAGATATTATGAAGCAGCTACAAACCAAGTAACAGACGCTAAGGTTGTTCTTATTAAAAATATTTATGAACAAATAAACGAGTTGCTAAAAAAAGCAAACGTGAAAAAACTGCTGATAGAAACAGAAAATGAAATTTCATTGTTTAATAGTTTAAAATCAAAATTAAATGTAAAAGTTATCCCGTCTGAACCTCTTTCCAACAGATTTCTTGATTTACGTTCGGTTAAAAGCAAAAAAGAGGCAGATAATATAATAAAGGCACAGCGCATAGCAGAAAAAGCCTTTTATGATATTTTGGATTATATCAAAGTGGGAATGACCGAAAAGCAAATTGCCGCAACCCTGAATTATAAAATGATGTGTTATGGCGCAGAAAGTCCTTCTTTTGACACTATTGTGGTGTCAGGTCAAAATTCTTCTTTGCCTCACGGCATACCAACGGAAAAGCAAATCGAAAAAGGCAATTTTATTACAATGGATTTTGGTGCAACGTATAACGGCTACTGCAGTGATATGACCCGAACTGTAGCAGTGGGCTTTGCTGATGACGAAATGAAAAATGTCTATAATACCGTGTTAACGGCTCAAAAAACTGCGGAGCAAACGGTAAAAGCAGGCGTTCTTTGCAGTCAGGTGGACAAAACTGCAAGAGACGTTATAAAAAATGCAGGTTACGGTGAATATTTTGGTCATAGTCTGGGTCACGGAATAGGGCTTTTTATTCACGAAAGGCCTTGGGTATCACCAAGTTCAAAGGGCGTAAAACTACGCTCAGGACAGATAATTTCCAACGAACCGGGAATATATTTGCCCAAAAAGTTCGGCGTTAGAATAGAAGATATGCTTTTTGTTAATAAGAATGGTTGTAAAAACTTGACAAAAGCGCCAAAAGACCTTATAATTTTATAGAAAAGGCATATTATGCCAATAGGTTTTATAAAACTACACTTTGGAGGAAACAAAATATGGTAAGTGCAGGAGATTTCAGAAACGGTGTTACATTTGAGATGGATGGTAACGTATATCAGATTATCGAATTCCAACATGTAAAACCCGGTAAGGGAGCCGCTTTTGTAAGAGCAAAAATCAGAAACGTTATTGCAGGTTCAGTTATTGAACGTACATTTAACCCTAATGAAAAATATCCTACCGCATTCGTAGAGAGAAAAGATATGGATTTCTCTTACAGTGATGAAGGTATTTATTACTTTATGGACCCAGAATCTTTTGAAATGGTTCCGGTTAGCGCTGACGATTTAGGCGATGCTTTTAAATTCGTTAAGGAGAATATGACCTGTAAGGTATTGTCTTACAAAGGAAAAGTTTTTGGTGTTGAGCCTCCTACATTTGTTGAGCTTACTGTTACACAGACTGACCCCGGATTTGCAGGCAACACAGCAACAAACGCAACCAAACCTGCTACTCTTGAAACAGGTGCAGAAATTCGTGTGCCTCTTTTCATTGACGAGGGAGAAGTTATCCGTATAGACACCCGTACAGGGGAATATATGGAACGCGCGTAAATTTAATATTTAAGGAGAAAAAATTATGACTATTGCAGAAAAAGTTGCTTATATTAAGGGACTTGCAGAAGGACTTGCTCTTGACGACGCTACAAAAGAGGGTAAAGTTCTCACTGCAATTATTGATTTACTAAGTGATATTTCTGATGAACTTGACGCTTTTGACGAGGCTTATGATGACCTTGCAGAGCAGGTTTGCGCAGTAGATGAAGATCTTGCAAAGGTTGAAGATGATTTCTACGGCGATGACGATGATGAATATTACGATGACGACGAGGAGATTTTTGAGGTAGAGTGTCCTAACTGTCACGACATCATTTATCTTGATGAAGCAATGCTTGAAGAAGATGAAATGAATTGCCCAAACTGTGGCACACGTTTAGAGTTTGAATTTGAATGTGATTGCGACTGCGAAGGCGAATGTGATTGTGACGCCGAATAAAATCGTGCATACTATTGCCGCACTTTAACTTAAAGTGCGGCATTATTTTAAGGTGATGTTTTGATAAAACAAAAAAATATACTTCCTTTTTTGCTTTTAATACCTTTCTTTTTGGGACTTTCATTTGTCCTCACAGGACTGACACAGGAGTTTGATACAAAGGTTTTTTATTTTTTCAGAAACACTTTTGCGCCTTTTTTGGACTTGCCTTTTAAAATAATAACTACCATTGGAAACCCTGAATGTGTAGTGGCAATAATTGTGATTTTCCTGGTTATTCCCAAAGTTAATAAAAAGATTGGTATACCAACCGCGCTTATTACTTTGGTTTCCTGGCTTTCAAACGAAACAGTAAAAGCGCTTGTCTCAAGGCAAAGACCGGAATTTATGCTTTTTGAAGAGACAAGCTATAGTTTCCCAAGCGGTCACGCTATGAACAATATGGCTATGTATTTGGGCATACTTTTTTCTCTGCTTTTATTTGTTAAAAATAAAAAAGTGAGATTTACTGTTTCTGCCTTTTGTACGATAATGCCGCTTTTAATCGGTATTTCGCGCGTTTATTTTGGTGTGCATTATTTAACCGACGTAATATCAGGTTGGGCACTTGGCGCATTTATAGCAATTATTGGATTTAGAATTTATAGGAGGTTGGCAGTTAATGAACGCTCTTGAGTTTAAACTGGATTTTACTACTGCCGAAAACAGCGTAAAAGGGGTTCCTGTCGTTATAGTAGCCGCAGGCGGTTCTTCCAGAATGAAAGGCATTGATAAGCAGTTTTTGCCCATTCTTGGAATACCACTCTTGGCTCGGACTTTGTTGGCATTTGAGAAATCCCGGTATATTTCTGATATCTTTGTGGTAACACAAAAAGAAAAACAGGAAGACATAAGAAAACTTTGCGATAAATATATGATTTCCAAACTCACAGGAATTGTTGAGGGAGGAAGTTCGCGTGAAGAGTCTGTGAAAAACGGACTTAACGCTTTGCCCAAAGACACAGATAAAGTTCTTATTCACGATGGTGCAAGGCCTCTCGTTTCCGGTGAGGTAATAAAAAATGTCGCTTTAGCCCTTGAAGATACTGACTGCGTTTCCTGTGCCGTTAAAACCAAGGATACTATAAAAAGGGTAAATTCAGAGGGAATCTGTGTTGAAACGGTTGACCGTGACGGCCTTGTTAATATTCAAACTCCTCAGGGGGTAAAGGTCTCTCTCTTCCTAAAAACTGCCCAAGGTGCCGACCTTAATCAGTTTACCGACGATACCTCTGTTATGGAATTTGCAGGGGTTAAAACTAAAATAGTAGAGGGCGATTATAAAAATATAAAGGTGACTACTCCTGAAGATATTGCCCTTGCTACAATTTATTTGGAAGGTGAAATGTAATATGCGTATAGGACACGGCTACGACGTTCACAAATTAGTTGAAAACAGAAAACTTATAATAGGCGGAGTGGAAATACCTTTCCACCTTGGACTTTTAGGACATTCTGATGCAGACGTTTTGCTTCACGCCGTTTGTGATGCACTTTTAGGTGCCGCCGCTCTTGGAGATATAGGCAAACATTTTCCTGACAGTGATGAAAAATTTAAAGATATAGACAGCAAAATTCTCCTTGAAAAAACAGTAGAATTAATTAAACAAAAAGGCTACAAAATAGTTAATATAGATTCAACTGTAGTAGCCCAAAAGCCTAAACTTGCTGCTTTTATTCCGTCTATGAAGGAAACTATAGCTAATATTTGCGGAATAAATTCCGACGCAGTTAACGTTAAGGCGACAACCGAAGAAAATATGGGATTTACAGGAAGACTCGAGGGCATATCTTCCCACGCGGTTTGTATTATAGAGTAATAATCTGGGACAGACCCTTCATAATATTATTGAAGGAGTTGAGAACCTTGATTAATGCCACAATTAAAATAAACAAAAGAACACTTTTGGTTTTCATTTTGATACTTGGAGTTTTATCATTATTCACTTTAGAACTATTTGTAAATTCTAATAAACAGTCAAGTATTGAATTAGATAACTTTGACGAAAGAATGTCTTATATAGCCTCTTTAGGGTATAATGCACAAGAGGAAAAAGAAAGTGCAGTTTTCATTCCCAATGAAGTACCGGAAGTTTTTGAAGACTATAATAAAAAGCAACAAGAATCAGGCTTTAATCTTCTAAACTTTAAAGGTAAAACACTTAAAAGATATACATATTCTTGTTCAGATAACGTAACAGTAACTCTGTTTCTATATGAGAATATTCTAGTGGGCAGGGAAATAAAGAATTAAAACGAAAGGTGCAGAAATGTCAGTAATAAGACTTGATAAATATGTGTCGGTTGCAATGAATATTTCTCGCACCGACGCTAAAAAAGTAATTGGAAACGGAAAAATTACCATAGATGGTATTTGTGTTAAGAAAACAGATTTTAAAGTAGATGCCGAAACTATGTCTGTGAAAAACGGCAACGAGGAATTAGTATACAAAGAATTCATATATATACTTATGAACAAACCTTCCGGTCTGCTTTCTGCAAGCACAGACAAAAGAGCAAAAACGGTAATAGATATAATTCCGCCATCACTTAAAAGGGAAGGGCTTTTTCCTGTTGGAAGATTGGACAAAGATACAACAGGATTTTTAATCATTACCAACGATGGAGATTTTGCTCATAGAATTATTTCTCCAAAAAGCAATATAGAAAAACTGTACTATGCAAATCTGGACGGAGAAGTCACCCCTCAAATGATATTGGATTTTGAAAAGGGCGTAGTCCTTGCAGACGGAACACAGTGTCTTCCTGCAAAACTTGAAAAGGAAGAAAACAACGCTGCCTTGATTACGGTCAGAGAGGGCAAATACCACCAGGTAAAAAGGATGTTCGGAACAGTAGGGTTAGGTGTTAATAAACTACATAGAATATCTATTGGCGGCCTGTCTCTGCCTGACTTTTTAGAACCCGGAGAGTGTATAGAATTAACACCTGAGGAACTTGAAAAAATATGAATAAATTATTACAAAAAACGAGGTTTTTTGGGTTTATTGTACATTTTTAACAAAGGTGTTAATAGATATTTGGATGATAAAGTTATAGTAATTTAAAAACCATTGTGTTATAATAACTTGAGAATAAATGCTTAGGCATAATTTTAGGAGGATGTAATATGGCAAGTTTGTCATTACGTAATGTTTACAAGAGATATCCTGGCGGCGTTACAGCTGTTTCAGACTTTAATCTTGAAATCAAAGATAAAGAATTTATTATTCTTGTTGGACCATCAGGATGCGGAAAGTCAACCACACTTCGTATGGTAGCTGGTCTTGAAGAAATAACAGAAGGTCAAATCTTAATCGGCGACAGAGTAGTTAACGACGTTGCTCCTAAAGATAGAGATATCGCAATGGTTTTCCAGAACTATGCTCTTTATCCACATATGACTGTTTTCGATAACATGGCTTTCGGCCTTAAACTTCGTAAAACTCCAAAGGATGAAATTAAGCGTCGCGTTGAAGAGGCTGCAAGAATTCTTGATATATCACACCTTTTAGAGAGAAAGCCAAAGGCTCTTTCCGGTGGTCAGCGTCAGCGTGTAGCACTTGGTCGTGCTATCGTTCGTGAACCTAAAGTGTTCCTTCTTGACGAACCTCTATCAAACCTTGATGCTAAACTTCGTGCACAGATGCGTACCGAGATTTCTAAGCTTCACTTAAAACTCGGCACAACCTTCATCTACGTAACACATGACCAGACTGAGGCTATGACAATGGGTACCCGTATCGTTGTTATGAAGGACGGTCTTATTCAACAGGTTGATACACCACAAAAATTATACCTTTATCCTTGCAATCTTTTCGTTGCAGGATTCATCGGTTCTCCTCAGATGAACTTCATCGATTCTGTTCTTATTAAAGAAGGTGATAAGTTCTACGTAGAGTTCGGTACAGAAGATACTAAGACTCGCGCAGGCGTTAAGTATAGAATTCTTCTTCCTGAATCAAAGAACGCTGATAACAGACTTGAAGCTTATGTTGGCAAAGAAGTTATTATGGGTATTCGTCCTGAGGACGTTCATAATGAAGAAGATCTTCTAAAGGCATTCCCTGAAGGAATTGTTGAAGCAGACGTTGAAGTTACCGAGCTTATGGGTGCAGAAACCTATCTCTATATGAACTGTGAAGGTCAGTCTATCAACGCTCGTGTTGATCCTACCAATACAGCTCGTCCTGGCGATAAGATTTCTATCACTCTTGAGCCGGAGAAGATTCACCTCTTTGATAAAGAAACAGAGGTTACTATTACTAACTAATAGTAAGTTTTTAAGTTTAATGTTAAAACCCGATGTGCAAAAAG
>JAZNBQ010000024.1:0-5630 GCA_045587065.1 Acutalibacteraceae bacterium
ATATGGGAGGCGATGACGGATGAGAAGGTTTAATGATACCAAAAAGCAAATCAAGGAGGGAGAGCAAAAAATGAAACATTCTTTTTCTAAAAAGTTTTTGAGCGTGTTTCTTTGTATCGCGCTTATTATGACCTACTTGCCTATTTCGGTAATGGCAGCTTCGGCCTCAAGCGACCATATAAGTCGAGTGTCCGACCCATCTACAATGGATAGCTGGCAAGATTTCTTCCTACCCGATGGCAAAATCTCCACAGAGAATGCCGGAGGCGTTTGGATGGATAAGTCTGTATTTACCGAAAACACTGAATTCGGTAATTCGGGCATCACGATGGATAACAACGATGCATTCTTAGTGGCTCTCTCTGCAATGGCAACCAATATGGCGGTAACGGGAATGTCGCATGTCCCGACAGATACAATGTTAATTTTGGATGTCAGCGGTTCAATGAACGATAATTCGGGCAACAACGATGTTGCGGATGAATTGGTAGAAGCCGCAAACGAAAGCATTGCTTCTTTGCTGAGGACGAATAAATTTAACCGTGTAGGTGTGGTTCTTTATTCAGGGCCTACCACACAGGGCGGCTCGGCAGGCGCGGACGATGCGGTTTTGATTTTACCTCTCGGTCGTTATGAAACAGGAACAAATGGTCAGTATTTGACCTATAACGTGTCAGGAGGCGGCAACAATACCACCGAAACAGTTTCGCTTAGTTCCAATGTGGTGTATGAAGGTACTGACGACGCACCCTTTAGAATAAGACCAAGCAAAACCGTTGTAGGCGGCACCTACACACAAAAGGGCATTATGTTGGCAGCTGATCAGCTTACCGCAGACGCTCTTGACACGACTTTAGAGGATGCGGTTCTTGGAACAATTCAGAGAAGACCGGTTATGGTGCTTATGTCGGACGGCGCACCAACCGTTAGCAGCACCGACTTCCAAAGTCCAACTTCGATTAACCTTGGTGACGGAACGGAAACGAGTGCGGCGCAGGGCTTTGTTAATCAGCTTACCTCCGCTTATGCAAAGAGCTTGGTAGAAGAAAAGTACGATACTGAGGCTCTTTTCTATACCATCGGTCTCGGCGTTTCTAATGATGCCGTAGCGCTCAGCGTTCTTGACCCCGATAATGAAAACGCATCGGTTGCTATAAACGATTTCTGGGCTCAGTGGAATAATACGGCTGTTGGCCGCACCGTAACCGTTCAGGCGAGAACTCAGTGGAGCGCTGCCAGAACCGTAACGAAAATTGCAGGTCTTGAACAAAATTATGTTGACAGATATATCGATGTCGAAAACGATAACAGTAGTCTTTCTTTGGGTAAAAAGCTGAAAGAGGCGTTTGCTGACATTATCGGAGAAATCAATCTGCAATCTCAGTACACTCCTACATTGATTACTCAGGTCGGCGATGACCATTCCGGATTTATATCTTTCGTAGATAAAATAGGTCAGTATATGACGGTTACCGATATTAAGGGTATTTTAATTAACGGTACTCTTTATTCGGGTGCAGACCTCGCCTCCAATTTCGTGGCAGGTGGCGGAAATCTCGGAACATTCGATAATCCCACTGAGCTCGGTCACGAAATGGTGGCTGCGGTTCGTCAAAGAATCGGCCTTGCAAATGATGATGAAGCAAGAACACTTATAGGTCTTGCCTATGAATACGGACAGATTCGTTTTACTAACGCCAACGATTATTCCAACTATATCGGTTGGTATGCGGATGAAGACAGTAACTTCCTTGGCTTCTATCAGGATGGCGTAACTAATATTACAGATCCTGATGCCGTGTATACTATTAAGTCCTATGGTTATCTTGGCGTAGAGCACGACTCTAATATGATGTATGCTACCGTTCAGGTAAGACATAACATCAAAACAGGAGAAGAAACCGTGGCTTTCGCGGTTCCTGCTGCGCTCATCCCCGTTATGACCTATAATGTATCGCTTAACGAAAACGGGGAACTTTTAGATATTGAGCTTAGCGGTTCTGACAGTCCAATTCGTCTTGTATATGAGATTGCTCTTGATTCTCATATCAATGAATGGAACGTAAAAGAAGTTGTTTCAGCAGATTACCTTGCTGACGAACACAACGTTAATGATGCAGACGGTTCTGTGAATTTCTATACAAATGCTTGGGAGCATACCAACAGCACAGGCTATAATACAGTAAATACCTATTCGTATTTCAACCCGTCAAGACAGAATGATAAGTATTACTACACTTCCGATGCTCCTGTCTACGTTGATGATGCAGGAACCTTATATGAAGGTTCTTCTGCTCCTGATGCAAATGGTACCTACTACCGTGCATATACCGTTTATGAAGAAAACGGTTCGGTTCATACAAAGAGAGTGGTTTATCGTCAGTTATCTGTTGCAGCACTTGAAACTGCCGCACAGACTGAAGGTACGAGCAACTGGCATATCCCTAACGGAAACGTCCATGTTAACCTTTCGGGATATACAATAAACAAAGCGGTTAATGAAACCAATACTTTAAGTGTTGCAAATCAGCCCTTCGTAGATGTTTACGGTCACAACGTAAATGACGCCAACCATTCCTTCTATGTTGGTGCAACCCTTGGCAACAACGGTAAGCTGACACTTGATACTCAGACCGGTATCAAGCTTAGCAAAGAACTGGCAAATGGTGCAACCGTAACTGACCAAGCGTTTGAGTTTGTAATTACAAAAGCGACAGCATCGGCAAGTACAAACGATGTAATGCTTCTAAATGCTGACGGAACAGAAGTTCCAATGGATGACATATCCTTTGATAACGACGGTGTAGCAATTGTTTATCTCAAGGCAGGACAGACGCTCTATATCGGTGATTTGAATGCAAGTGATATAACAATTAAAGAAACCGAAACAGCAGGCTATATTCCAACAGTTACCGTAAACGGTATAGCATCTACCAATCCGGCAACTGTAACATTAATGAACAATCAGTTGATTGATGTTAATTTTGTGAATGCTGACAGAGGAACAGGAAATCTCACTATCGCAAAACAAGTAGAGCACGACTTCGGTCAGGATTATAACATTCCTGCAGATAAGCTCTTTACTATGCAGGTAACCTTAAGTGGTATTGGAACGGCAAATGCTACATTCACCGCAGAGCATACCAACGGCACCTATACCGATATCGAAACCGATGCTGGCGGACAGTTTACTGTAACACTTGCTCACGGCGAACAGTTCGAGGTATTCAGTCTTCCTACCGGAACTGAGGCAACTGTTGTTGAAACTGCATACGGTGACGGCTTTACTCCTGCCTATTGGGATAACGGTGTCATCGGTGACGGCCAAGTAACCATTATTAAGGATTCTACCGTGTCTGTCATCGTGGTAAACGATTACACGGCTGAAGAAGTGTATCCTGTAAATCTCAATCTCGGAGGCACAAAGATTGTCAGAAACGCCGATAATGATGTTGTTGATAATTGGGATTCCGGTTGGGAATTTATAATGGTGCTTGAGCGCTATGGTAACAACGGTTGGTATGAGGTTGACAGAAAGACTGTCAATAACGGACAAAGAACTTTCTCCTTCGATATGTCCAATGAAGTATATAATGCACCCGGTGTTTACTCTTATCAGCTTTATGAGATTGAACCCGATATTGAGGATGAAGACCGCGTTGACGGTATGATTTATGACCTTGTATGGCATACTTTCTCGGTATATGTATCTGATGCAGATATGGATGGAAGACTTGAAATAGTTCGAGTTCACTCTGACCATGCTGACAAGGATTTTGAACTGGTTGATGGTGAATACACCATTGAAGCAAACTTTGAGAATGTTCAGACCGTTACAGTTCCTGCTCTTGCAACTGTAGATATCAAAAAGAAACTTACAAACGATTCAGGCAGTCCGCTTGTTTCACTTGCAGGTTATAACTTTGGTCTCTATACTGATGAGGAATGCACCATTCCTGCGACTGTTGGAAACGGAATCGCAGCTATCAGCCTTAATCCTACCGATGCAGTCGGTGAGGGTTGGATTGATATTCAATTCAATCAGTCCGGTCAGTACACCTTCTATGTAAAGGAAATTGCGGGCAACATCAATGAGATGTCCTACAGCACCGAGGTTATTAAGGTTGTTGTAGATGTTGATATTCATTCTCAGAACGCAAATGTGCTTGTTGCTGATGTGTCTTATTACAAAGGTGATGGTGTATATAATCTTAACGCAGAAGGTCAAGTAGAATTCACTAATGAGTACGATCCAGTTGATACTAAACTTGCAATAGACTTTGTCAGCAAGGAACTTTCCGGCAGAACAATGAACTCAGCGGACAACTTCACCTTTGAAGTTCAACTACAGGATGGCACTACTGTTCTTACCGGCTCCAACAACGGCACAGAAACTGTTACCTTTAACGATACTTTGAAGTTTAGCAAGGTAGGAACCTATTTCTACAACATTGTTGAAACTTCTACAGACGGCAACGGCATTACAGTTGATAAAACAACCTACCGCATGACTGTAAACGTAACCGACACAAACGGTCAGTTGACTGCTAATTATGTTCTTGTTAATGTTGTAGGTAACGAGGTTATATTCAAAAACACCTATAAGGCGACCGACACCACCTATGCAATCAGTGGTAAGAAAAATCTCACGGGCAGAACACTTCTCAATGACGAATTTACCTTCGTTCTTACGGAAGCTATTAACGCTCAGGGTGAAATTGCTGAGGGTGCTAACACCTACCAAGCACATAACGAGCATGACGGCGTATTTGCCTTCCCCGAAATCACCTATACCGAAGCAGGAACTTACTACTATGTAGTGACCGAAAAGCAGAATAGCGGCAGCTCTTACGGTATCAAGTACGATACTAACAAGTTCGTTGTGACCGTTACAGTCAGAGATGATACAGAAAACGGAAAACTCGTTGCCTCTGCAAATCTTGATGCTGACGATATCGTTTTCAATAACCGCTATGTTGCAAATCCTGTATCTAAGCGTATTGACGGTGAAAAGGTATTAAACGGCAAGACTCTCGTAGGCGGACAGTTTAGCTTTGAACTCTGGCAATCTAATGCCGAGTGGACTACTGTAAATGTTGCGCCTATTCAGACCGTAGCAAATGACGGCGAGGGCAACTTTGCATTTAGTTTTGTGGATTATACCAGTAACAATGCGGCTGACTTTACTAAGACAGGCACCTACTATTACCTCATAAAAGAGGTGGACGGTGGTTTGACCATCAAGGGCATCACCTATGATAATGTGATCTACCGTGTAAGAGTGGAAATCACTGACGATCTGTTAGGCCAGCTTCACGCAACCGCTCACATCTATGATAACGAGGGTGTTCCTCAAGAGTCCATTATCTTTAGAAATAGCTATGAGATTACAGGAGATACCGACCTTACTATAAGCGGTACAAAGAAGCTGAATAATGCAGTTCCCGAAAATCGCAGCTTTGAATTTGAGCTTTACAAAGCCAATGACGAATACGAGATTGACGGCAACTACATTCAGAAGGTGGCTCAGGATACAAACGGCAACTTCGAGTTCACTATCAACTACAAACCCGATGATATTTCCGACACCCCTTACTACTATGTAGTGAAAGAGGCAAACGGCGGTCAGA
>JAZNBQ010000025.1:0-14936 GCA_045587065.1 Acutalibacteraceae bacterium
CATTTCCACCAAACTTTTTTATTGCTATTAGGCATTACATCCTCAGGTGTTAAACCTTTATTTTTTTCATAATGCCATTCATTGGCTAATGTTGGATTAACTGTTTGTAAATCATTTTCACCTTTTATAACTTTTTGTCCAGCGCAATATGGACAACCAGAACCATTGGTACGGTGAGAAATTGTTGTTTGCCACTCATGTCCATTTCGGCATTTCCACCATACTATTTTGGAACTATTAGGCGTCACATCACTTGGTGTTAATTCGTTGTTTTTTTCATAGTTCCATTCTGTTGCCAAAGTTGGATTAACTGTTTTTAAATCGTTTTCACCTTTAATGACGTATCGACCCGAGCAATATGGACAACCGCTCCCTTTATTTCTATTAGCTATCGATGCTTGCCATTCATGCCCTTCGCTACACTTCCACCATACTTTTTTATTGCTGCCAGATGTTGTGTCCGTAGGTGTTAAGTTGCCATTTTTTTCATAATTCCATTCCTGTGATAAAGTTGGATTAATTGTTTGTAGGTCATTATAACCTTTTAAAACTCTTTTTCCAGCACAATACGGGCAGCCGTGCTCTCCACTTCTATCAACTATCGATGCTTGCCATTCATGCCCTTTGCTACACTTCCACCATACTTTTTTATTACTATTAGGTAATACATCCGCAGGTGTTAAGTTAGTATTCTTTTCATAATACCATTCTTTTGCCAAAGAGGGATTGACAGTTTGTAAATCGTTTTGACCCTTAATAGCAACTCGACCCGAACAATATGGACATCCATGACCTTTGTTTCTATGATCTATTCTCGCTTGCCATTCGTGATTTTTTTCACACTTCCACCAAGATTTCTTTGAACTACCAACAGTTACTGTTTTGGGATCTATTTTTAATTCGTTATTCTTTTCCCAGTTCCATTCTGCCATCAGTTCGGCATTATCAATTACATATTTCTTTTCTGCCATAACTTCGGCACCTCACTTTTGTTTGAATGTTATTTGTAACATTATACCATAAAATTTTCCAATAGTAAACATGTGCTGTTTTACGATAAAAACAAATAAAAAAGGAGTGATGCTATTTGTTTGTTTAATAATTTTGAATCAGTAAAAATCCACAGGAGAATGTGAAAAAACATTTATAAAAAGAAAAATCCAAACCCGACAAAGTCGGATTTGGATTTTTTGGTCGGGGTGACAGGGCTCGAACCTGCGGCATCTAGTTCCCAAAACTAGTGCGCTACCAACTGCGCCACACCTCGATATTAAGTTGTTTTTGCGTCCCGATTTTTGAAAAAATTTTCAATTGTGGGACAAACTGTGGTCAAAATTATTTTTGACCGCTTTTTTAATTTTTGTGAAGTCTCGAAAACCGCATAAATAGAGGGTTTTCTGGGTGGTGTAAAATTTTAGAAGTTTTAACTGCTGTGTGCTCCCAAAACTAGCGCCCTACCAACTGGGCGACACCTCGAAATAACAAGCACAAATAAAACTCGTGCTTGATTATTATATTGTATTATTACTCATTTGTCAACCCAAAATTTAATTTTTATTTAAAGGTTTGTATTTTACCTTTCTGCGTTTCTTACGATTCATATTAAGACGAATAGTAAAACAGATAAAAATTGCCGCAGCTAAAAGGATTATAACGTATATTACTATCATTATAGGAGACGTGAAAATTTGTTTCATCGTTCTCAAAAAGGCAAGAAGTCCGCTACGTCTTACGTCTTTAGAAGCAACAAGATTCAAAGTTCCGATTTTTTCTTCTGCGTAAAAGATATCTGCAGTACCTAAAACCTCACCCTGTTTAATAGGTGCATCAAAGGACTCCTTGGAAAGAGTAGGTTCAATTTTAATTGTAGATGAGTCAGCATCCTTTGGTAATAAGGCCTTTAGTCCTCCTTCAAGGCAAACCGAAACGAAATCAGTTTCCATAGAAAGCTTTACAGGAGCCTCTGTAACAGGCGTAGTACTGTCCAGAACAGTTTTATATTCGAAACTTGTAAAAGCCCAACGATAGAGATTTGCAGAGTCGATAAACTCATTGCGCGTACCTCGTATAGTCTTTGCATTGAGAACAATGGCAAGATAGTTATAACCTTCATACTGAGCGGTGCTCATAAGACATCTGCCGGCTTCGTCAGTAAATCCGGTTTTGCCCCCTGTAGCGTACTGATAAAAAACAGAAGATGAGGGGGTTATCATCATATTTGTAGAAATAATAGTTCTTTCTTTGGACATATTTGTGGGCGATAACTTGTAGCTTGTAGATGAAATAATTTTCTTAAAAATATCATATTTTAAAGCATACTGAGTCATAGTAGCTATGTCTTTTGCCGTTGAGTATAAGTTGCTGTCGTGAAGACCGACAGGATTGGTAAAATGGGTGTTTTCAAGGCCAAGTTCGGCACATTTATCGTTCATTTTGTCAACAAAGCCTTGGGTAGTGCCGCCAACGTACTCTGCAAGAGCATAAGCAACGTCGCCACAAGAGGAAATCAGGAGAGCGTGAAGGGCGTCTTTAGCCTTCATTTTTTCACCAATTTTAAGGCCTAAAACCACAGAACCTGTGCCTAAGATTTTGTTGTTGGCAGATTCAGTATATGGAATTTCTTCGTTTTCAAGGTCGGAAATATTTTCAATAGTAACAATGGCCGACATAATCTTTGTAAGAGAGGCAGGGTACATCTTTTTTTCTGCATTTTTAGAGTATAAAACGTCACCTGTATCCAGACTTATAAGCAGCGCAGCCTCACTGTGAAGTTCAAATCCACTAATCTGATAAGCTTGCACAGGAACAGAAAAAAGTAGTAATAATATTAAAATTATGGCAAAAATCTTTTTTTTCATAGAAAAATCTCCGATTTTGTATTATAATATAAAAAAACAAGAAAGAAACTTAACCCAATATATTTAGTATACATTATTTCGATGAGAAATTAAAGGGGAAAATAAAATTTTGTGGGGGAATTTTGTATGATTTATGTAACCGGTGATATGCACGGTAGCGAAAGCCGACTATATGACCGAGAATGGCGCAAACTCAAACCGGGAGATACCCTTATTGTTTGCGGAGATTTTGGTTACATATGGGACGGTGGTAAACTTGAAAAAGAGTTTATCAAATATTTAGGTAGCAGAAAATTCACAGTAGCATTTGTTGACGGCACCCACGAAAACTTTGATAAAATAAACTCCTGTCGCGAAACCTATTGGAAGGGCGGCAAAGTTCATAGAATAGAGGGCAACCTTCTCCACTTAATGAGAGGTCAGGTTTTCAATATAGAAGGAAATACTATTTTTACCTTTGGCGGCGGCGAAAGTAACGACAAAGACATTCGCAGTGAAAAAGGTCTTTATTGGAGGGAAGAACTTCCGTCTCCGTGGGAAATGGCGCAGGGAGCGGCAAAGCTTGACGAAATCGGCTTAAGGGTGGATTACATAATCACCCATGAACCGCCAAAGCTTGTAAAAAGCGCCATGCTTCTTCGCGCAGGCACCGGAGATAAGGTTAATAAGCTAAACGGCTTTTTAGAGGAAATCGGTCAGGGTTGCAAATATAAAAAATGGTATTTTGGAAGTATGCACGAAGACAGAGCAGTAACTCCAAGTCATACCTGCGTGTTTAAAAAACTTATAAAACTGGGAGAGTAGCCTTTACTTGACAGATATGGTATAATATTCTTTGTAAAAATTTACCGGAGGTAAACTTATGGTAGACACCAGACGATTATGTATGGGTTGTATGAACGATAATGGGGGAGAGAAAATCTGCCCTATTTGCGGACATAATAATTTACAAGATAACTCTCAGCAGCATTTAGCTGTGGGAAGTTGGCTTAACGCTAACCGATATCTTGTAGGTAAAGTTATTGAATCAGGAGCAGACGGAGTTACATATATTGGTTGGGACAACGATTTAAATGCCATTGTAAATATCAGAGAGTATTTTCCTGATAATATTGCAGTAAGAAGTCAAGACCGTATGACCGTAAATGCTGCGGAAGAAAAGGGCCTTGCCTTCAACAGAGGTATAAAGGAGTTTTATGAACTTCATACGGCTCTTTCAAAATTTCCATCAATCTCTGCAATTTTGCAGGTGGTTGACGTTTTTGAGGCGAATGGTACTGTATATGCCGTATCGAATACTGTTTCAGGAATAACCTTAAAGGCTTTTTTACTCCGAAACGGCGGCGCTTTAAAATGGGAACAGGTAAGACCTTTGTTTATGAGGGTTTTAACCACCCTTTCAGAACTTCATGGTAAGGGAATAGTACATCGTGCTATTTCTCCTGAAACTATTATTGTGGGCAGAGACGGACGACTGAGATTAACAGGCTTTTCTATTAAAGACGCACGTATGGACCATACAGAGTTCACGTCTCAATTACAGCCCGGTTATGCCGCTCCTGAGCAATACGGATATGATAATAAAGATAGCGACCAGTCAAGTGATATTTATGCTTTAGGCGCAGTTATTTTCCGTTGTCTCATCGGTACAACACCACCGGATAGCAAGGAAAGAATTATCAGTGACCATATGTCTATTCCTGCTAAGATAACCGAAACTGTTCCAAAACAGATTCTTAGCGTAATAGCAAACTCTATGAAAATTGACCCTGAAGCAAGAATTCCTTCTGCAGATCACATTAAAACCGTTTTCGAATCGGTTGCAATAAGTGCCACTTCGGAGACATCAAATGAGAAGGAAACTTCTTCCAATAAAAAAGCGCCTAAGTTAAATGATAGCAAAAGGTACGCGATAATAGCTTCATCAATAACTGCAGGAGTTTTCCTGGTTATTATGGCAGTTATTATGATTGCTTTTGGAAACAAAATCTTCAAAACTGATGATAAAGAGACCAGTTCTGTTTCAAGCGTGGCACCGCCTGTGGTTTCTAAGGTGGGAGATGTAGACGAGAACGTAGCTGCCGATCCTGAGGTTAAAAAGTATGCAGTACCTGATTATAAGGGTAAAACCTATGCAGAGGTTATGCACACCCCTGAGCTTAGTGAGAAGTTTGATATAGTAATAACAGGAAAAACTTATTCCGATAGTGTTAAAAGAGGAGAAATCTGCGGTCAGACTGTAGAGGCAGGAAAAGAGGTAGTAAAAGATACCGAAGTGGGTGTTTATATAAGCCTTGGACCTTCTTCTGTTGCTATGCCTGATATAATGGGCAAGACAGAGCAAGAGGCGTATATTACGCTCTTAGAGTATGGCTTTTTACCAACCAATATTAACTTTATGGATAAATATGATGACACCGCTTCTCCCGACAGTGTTTTAAGCGTTTCTCTAGAAACAGGAACGGTGCTTAAGGCAGGCTCAAGCGTTTCTCTTGACGATGCACTTGTAATTTACATTAACAGCTATACAGAGGAAACAGATGACTCATCAAATTTAACAGAATAAAAAAATACCGCTCTTAAATTTTTAAGAGCGGTAAAATTTTTAAATATTTTTTAATTAGTCGTTTCTGTGAGCGGCAATGTAATCTGCAACCTCGCCAATTGTCTGAAGACCTTCAACGTCTTCATCAGGAATTTCAATTTCGAACTCATCTTCAATGGACATAAGAAGATCAACAAGGTCTAAACTGTCTGCGCCAAGGTCATCTGCAATTTTAGTATCTGCAGTCATGCTTTCCTTGTCGGTATCAAGTTGCTCTGCTAATATTTCTACTAATTTTTCAAAAATCATAAATAAGTCCTCCAAATTAAATAGATAACACATTAAAAGTGTAGATTTTTAACGCATTATATGGTATATTTAAAAATAACCTAATTAAATAATATGTTGAATTTTGTAGTTTGTCAACAGTTTTATTAAAAAACTTGAGAAGGATGAGAAGATTTGTCGCAAAAATATGGGCTTATAGGCTACCCCTTAGGTCATACGCTTTCACCTTATATTCACAGTCAGCTGTTTGCAATAAAGGGTATTTCAGCTTCATACAATGCAATTGAAATTTCTCCTGAAAGTTTGGGAGAAAAATTTGCCCTGCTTTTAGAACTTGATGGCTTTAACGTAACAATACCACATAAAAATAGTATTATAAAAGAATTGGATTTTATTGATGAAACATCCAAACTATACGGTTCGGTAAATACTGTAAAAAAGGAAAACAATAAATTTTACGGCTATAATACCGATGCTTATGGTTTTCTTAAAGGAATAGAGAGAGCAGGGTTAAAACTTTCTGGTAACGTCTTTGTCTACGGCTACGGCGGTGTTGCTCGTACTATAGCCTTTGAGTGTGTAAAAAAAGGGTGCAACGTAACTCTTGGTGTCCGCCAGGGCTTGCAAGACAGAGCAAAACCTTTGCGGAACGAAATATATGAAAAACTAAATACACAGGTAGATATTAAAGAGATATACAGTTTATCTCAAAAATATGACTTGTTTATAAATGCAACTCCTGTGGGTATGTACCCCAAGGTTGATGCATCTCCAATTACAAAAGAACAAATAAGCCTTTTCGGAGGAGTTTTTGATACAATATATAATCCGCAGCAAACAACACTTATAAAGTATGCTAAAGAGTGTGGAGTAAAAAACGATAGCGGTCTTGCAATGCTTGTTTATCAGGCAGTAAAGGCACAGTCCGTATGGTTTGATACAGAATTTGAAAATAAAGATATCGAAGCAATAATTGAAAAATCAGCAAAAAAATTATCTGAGGAGTTTAGAACTTGAATAATATAGTCCTTTGCGGCTTTATGGGTTCAGGAAAGTCTGTAATCGGTAAAGAATTGGCCGCCAAACTTAACTTAAAGTTTGTTGACACTGATGAGTTAATTCAAAAAGAAGAAAATCTTAAAATTTCTGAAATTTTTAAAATTCACGGCGAAGAATATTTCAGAAATCTTGAAACCAGTCTTATAGAAAAGCTTTCCTATCAAAGCGGAATGGTAATTTCTTTAGGCGGAGGACTTGCGGCAAACCCCAAAAATCATGAGTTCTTGAAAAAATGCGGTACAATAGTTCTTCTTGATTGCGGAATCGAGGAAACTTTAAAACGTATTAGCGGAGATCAAAGCCGTCCTTTAACCGCAGGAGGAAAAGAAGACATAATAAAACGCTATAAGCAACGTGCACCAATATACAAAGGTATTGCCGATATTGTAGTGGACAGTTCAGGAGAAATCTCTAAAACATTGAATTCGTTACTTGATAAAATCAGCGGAGGAAAAAATGAGTAAAATTACAGTTAAGGGAAAAGACGGATATAACATTTATATCGAAAAAGGTCTTATCTCAAAAACAGGTGAATATGTAAGAAAAATTACACAGGCAAAAAAAGCTTTTCTGATTTCTGACAGTAACGTTATGCCTCTTTACGGCAAAACCGTTTCAGATAGTCTTAAAGATAGCGGTTTTGAGGTTTCTGCATTTTGCTTTGATGCAGGAGAAAAAAGTAAAACTTTAGATACAGTAACCCATATGATAAACGCCATGTGTGAGAGCGGAATTGCTCGTAATTCCATTGTAATTGCTTTAGGTGGTGGCGTAGTAGGAGATATGACAGGTTTTGCTTCGGCAATATACCTTAGAGGAATTGACCTTGTTCAGATTCCTACCACCTTGCTTTCTCAGGTAGATTCATCAGTGGGGGGAAAGACCGGTTGTGACCTTTCCTTTGGTAAAAATTTAGTTGGTGCCTTTCATAATCCCAAATTGGTTTTAATTGATAGCAATACCCTTAAAACTCTCCCTCAGAAATATATGAACGATGGATTGGGAGAGGTTATAAAATACGGCGCAATAAAATCTGCGTCTTTGTTTAAAAAGCTTGAAGACTGTGAATCTTTTGAAGATATTGCAGAAGAAACTATTAGCCAGTGTGTAGATATTAAGCGCAAAGTTGTGGAAAAGGATTTTACCGAAAAGGGAGAAAGAATGCTCCTTAATTTCGGTCATACTGTAGGCCACGCTATTGAAAAATATGAAAATTTTCAGGGCATGAGCCACGGGGAAGCAGTTGGAGTTGGTATGTGTGAGATAACCAAGGCTTCAGAAGCGGCAGGTTATACAGAAAAAGGCTCTGCAAAGAGAATAGAAAATATTCTTGAAAAGTTTAACCTGCCTACCAAAGCACAAGTTTCTGCTAATATGTTAACTGATAGTATGCTTTTTGACAAAAAGCGTCGAGATGATTTTTTAAACCTTGTGTTTATTAAGAAAATTGGTTCTTCTTTTGTAATGCCAATGGAAAACAAAAAATTAAAAGAGTTCTTTTTGGAGGACTAAAATGAAGGTAAAAATCACGCCCTGTAAATTAAGGGGAGAAGTGACAGTCCCACCTTCCAAGAGCGCGGCACACAGACTTCTTATTTGTGCTGCTTTGTCGGAAGAGGAAAGTTATATAAAGCCTAAATGCACCTCAGATGATATTAAAGCAACGGTAAGTTGCCTTAAATCTCTCGGTGCCAATATAGAAGAAACAGACAAAGGGTATGTTGTCACAAAAGGAAAGACAAAAAAAGCCCCAACCCTTGATTTTTGTGAGTCCGGTTCAACCGCAAGGTTTATAATGCCTATAGCGGCAGCCTTGGGTACACAAGCCACAATGACAGGAAAGGGGAGACTCCCTTCAAGACCTATGGCGCCTCTTACAAATGTCTTAAGAGCCAACGGAGTAAAGGTTTCTTCAGATAATCTTCCCATAACAATAAAAGGAAAATTAAATGGCGGAGAGTATTCGCTAGCAGGTAATATTAGTTCGCAGTATGTAAGCGGTCTTCTTTTTGCAGCACCTCTGTTAAAAGAAGAATCAACCATAATCTTAACAAGCCCACTAGAATCTACAGGTTATGTAGATATGACAATAGATGCCATGAAAGCCTTTGGCGTAGAGGTGGAAAAGAGCGAACAAAGATATAAAATAAAACCCACAAAATATAAGGGTTCTACTCAGGTTATCGAAGGCGATTGGTCACAGGCAGCTTTCTTTATGTCGGCGGCGGCAATTGGCTCTGATATTACAATATCAGGACTCAATTTCAACTCTCTTCAGGGAGATATGGCGGCTTTGGAGATTTTTTCGAAATTCGGTGCAGATATTACCATAGAGAAGGATAAATGCCGTATAAAGCATAATAAACTCTGGGGTATTGAGGTTGATGCTTCAAATATTCCTGATATGGTTCCTGCCATAGCGGCAACAGCAGCGTTTGCTCAGGGTAAAACGGTAATTCATTCTGCCCAGAGACTCAGACTTAAAGAAAGCGACCGCATAAAAACAACAATAGCGGCACTTAAAGCAATGGACGTAAAGGTTGAAGAAAAGCCAGACGGAATGATAATATACGGCTCAGAGCCCAAAGGCGCTGTTATAGACGGCGCAGGGGACCACAGAATAGTAATGGCGTTTACAGTTGCTGCAAGCTTTGCCAAGGGCGAGAGCATAATTACAGGCGCCGAGGCAATTAGCAAATCCTACCCTGAATTTTTTGAAGATATAAAAGTATTGGAAGGTAAGATAAATGAAATCTAGTATTGGAGAGTCTATAAAACTTAGTGTTTTTGGAGAAAGTCACGGAGAGGCTATAGGTGCCGTTTTGGAGGGGCTGCCTGCAGGTAAAAAAATTGATTTTGATTTTGTCCTTTCTCAAATGTCCAGAAGAGCTCCCGGCAGAGATAACACCACAACAAACCGCAAGGAAGATGATATGCCTGAAATTATTTCAGGTGTGTTAAATGGTGTTACTACCGGCGCGCCTTTAACCATAATTATAAAAAATAAAGATAAGATTTCTAAAAATTATGATAATTTAAAAGATATGCCAAGACCTTCTCATAGCGATTATGCCGCATTCGTTAAATATAATGGATTTAACGACGTAAGAGGGGGCGGACATTTTTCAGGACGACTTACTGCGCCTATTGTGGCGGCAGGAGCAATTTGCCGTAGCATTTTAAAAGAGTACAATGTAACAGTTGGCGGACATATCTTTAATATCGGAAATGTAACAGATAATCAGTTTGACCCTGTAAAGGTAACTGCAAAAGAGCTTGACAGTCTTTCTTCTCGTTATTTTTCTGTTATAAACAGTAGCGCAGAAGATAAGATGAGAGCAGAAATAGATAACGCAAGAAAGAATCTTGACAGTGTGGGAGGCAGCGTAGAACTTGCTGCAGTAGGACTTCCTGTAGGTGTTGGAAATCCAATGTTCAGGGGAGTGGAAAACGTTATTTCAAACATTCTTTACGGAATCCCTGCAGTTAAGGGTGTTTCCTTTGGCCAGGGATTTGGCTATAGCGTTTTAAAGGGTAGTCAGGCAAATGATAATATGTACTATGATGAAAATGGCAAGGTAGTATGTAAAACCAATAATTGCGGTGGAATAACAGGGGGCATTACCAATGGTATGCCGCTTACTATAATGGTGGCGCTAAAGCCTACACCGTCAATATCAATGCCTCAAAATACAATTAATTTAAAAACAAAAACCAATGAAACCCTTGTAATTGAGGGCAGACACGACCCTTGCATAGTACCTCGTGCTTTACCTGCATTAGAAGCAGCACTTGCAATTGGGCTTTTAGATTTAATGGCGGAGGGCGGAAAGCTTTGAAACTTGAAGATATAAGAAAAGATATAGACGCAGTAGACAAAGAACTTGTTCCTTTACTTAAAAAAAGAATGGAGTGTTCTTTAAAAGTAGCAGAAATTAAAGCCAATCAAGGACTTGCCGTATACCACCCTAAAAGAGAGGAAGAAATTCTTGATAAGGTAACTGCCGACGGAGGAGAATTTGGCACCTACATAGCATCGGTTTATCGTGAAATAATGGGTGTTAGCCGCGAGGCTCAACAAATAGAGATGAATGACAGTTCTGCACTTGCAGGAGAAATTGTAAATGCTAAAAATGCCGTTAAAGAAAACGTAGTCATCGCATGTCAGGGAATAGAGGGTGCTTTTTCTCATATTGCGGCACAAAGTATGCACAAGACGGGAAAATTTAAGTTTTACTCTTCCTTTGAAGAAGTCTTTAAGGCGGTTGAAAGAGGAGAGGCAACCTATGGCGTGTTGCCTGTAGAAAATTCCAACGCAGGCTCTGTCAGTGAGGTTTACGACCTGATATTAAAATACAGATACTTTATTGTATCTGCAGTAGGACTTACAGTTAACGAAAACCTCCTGGGTGTTAAGGGAGCAAAGCTTGAAGATATAAAGCAGGTTTATTCTCATCCTCAGGCCTTGGCGCAAAGTGATGATTTTATTAAAGAAAAAGGTATTGAGCCAATTGCATATACAAACACCGCTATGGCGGCCAAGTTTGTTGCAGAAAAGAATGACAAAAGCATAGGTGCAGTAGGTTCTACACTTGCGGCAGAGCTTTATGGTCTAGAGGTAATAGCAGATGCTATTCAGTCCATAAAGAACAATACCACAAGGTTTATTACTATTTCTAAACAATTAATAATACCGGATAATGCAAACAAGGTAAGCGTAGTCTTTTCTTTGCCTCATGCAGTAGGCGCCTTGCAGAGAATATTAAATCGTTTCTGTGTTAACGGTCTTAACCTTACTAAAATTGAATCAAGAAGCGCGAAGAACGGAGAGTTTGAGTATCTGTTCTATCTTGATTTCTCAGGTAATTTAAACGAGAGAAAAACAATTTCTTTAATATCTTCTCTGTCTAAAGAACTTCCGGATTTTGCGTTTTTAGGCAACTTCAGAGAAAATGAGATAAAATAGGTTGAAAAAAATACCACTTTGAAATATAATATAAAACGGTGATTAAAAAATGGCTAATGATAAAAAAGTAAAAGCAATAACCTCAATGGACGAGGATTTTGCAAAATGGTATACCGACGTTGTAATTAAGGCAGAACTTGTTGATTATTCAAGTGTTAAGGGTTGCCTTATTATAAGACCATACGGCTATGCTATTTGGGAAAACATTCAAAAAATAATGGATGGTATGTTTAAAGAAACAGGACATGAAAATGTTTATATGCCGATGTTCATACCTGAAAGTCTTTTGCAAAAGGAAAAGGACCACGTTGAAGGTTTTGCCCCTGAGGTAGCTTGGGTAACTCACGGCGGACAGGAAAAGCTTGAAGAGAGAATGTGTGTAAGACCTACGTCTGAAACTCTTTTCTGCGACCATTATAAGAATATTATTCATTCATATCGTGACCTGCCAAAACTTTATAATCAGTGGTGCAGCGTTGTTCGTTGGGAAAAGACAACTAGACCATTCCTACGCTCACGTGAATTCTTATGGCAGGAAGGTCATACCATTCACGCTACCGCAGAAGAGGCAGAGGCAGAAACCATCAGAATGCTTAACGTTTATGCCGAGTTTGTAGAAAAGTATCTTGCTATTCCTGTAATCAAGGGTGTTAAAACCGAGAAAGAGCGTTTTGCAGGCGCAGTTAATACATACACTATCGAGGCCTTAATGCACGACGGAAAAGCTTTACAGAGTGGTACTTCTCACTTCTTTGGAGATGGCTTTGCTAAAGCTTTTGAAATTCAGTTTACAGATAAAGATAATAAACTTGCTACACCTTTCCAAACATCTTGGGGTGTTTCAACACGTCTCATCGGTGCTATTATAATGACTCACGGCGATGATAACGGACTTGTTCTTCCACCTGCCGTAGCACCTATTCAGACAGTAATCGTACCAATTGCTTCTCATAAAGAGGGTGTAACCGAAAAGGCAACCGAACTTTATGAAAGACTAAAGAACACTTGCAGAGCAAAAATCGACCTTTCTGACAATACTCCCGGTTGGAAATTTGCTGAGTATGAAATGAAGGGCGTACCTGTTAGAATCGAAATCGGACCTAGAGATATTGAAAACAACTGTTGCGTTGCCGTTCGTCGTGATAACGGAGAAAAGACTGTTATTTCTCTTGATAATTTAGAAGAGGAAGTAGCAAAACTTCTTGACAGTGTTACAAAGGGTCTTTACGACAAGGCGTTTGCTTCAAGAGAGAGTATGACTAACGTTGCTCTGGACCTTGACAGTATGGTGGAAACCGCCGATACAAAACCCGGATTTATTAAGGCAATGTGGTGCGGAGACAGAGCTTGTGAGGAGCTTCTGAAAGAAAAAGCAGGAGTTTCTTCAAGATGTATGCCATTTGAACAAGAAAGCTTAACCGATAAATGTGTTTGTTGCGGTAAGCCTGCTAAAAAGATGGTTTATTGGGGCAAAGCTTATTAAAAAAAGAAAATGCGAAGTTAAAACTTCGCATTTTTTGTTTTTAAGAATTCATTTATTTCGTTTAGCTCAATGCCAAGGACAAAGGCAAGCTCGTTGTATATTGCTTTTTCTGCCCTTTGCAGAAGTATTTCGTCAGAAGAGTGTAAATACTTGCCCAAAGCCTTTAAACTCTTTCTGTGCTCTTTTAAGACCTTAAGAACAAGTATAATTTCCTCACGGTTACCATTTTCCAAAATGTTCTTGAATTTTATAGGTCTCTCTTTGTTGTCGGCAATCCACTCCATAGAATTTTCCTTGCCATACTCTATAAGGGCGAAAGCTTCTTCCTCAGTTAATACCTGCTTCATTTTAGATGTAAGTTCAGGATTATCTAATGGGACGTAAATGGTGTTTTTGTCATCATATAGTGGACTTAATATGTAATACTTTTTGGTAACGTTTCCAAAGGTTTGCTCACTAATATCTGATACCTTGCAAATACGTGAACGATAAATCAGTATAGAATTAATTGTAAACATGAGACTACTCCTAAAGGTTGCGACATAACTGACTATATACATATTCTATCATATATTTACATATTTTGCAAAGGCAATTATATACAAAAAACACCTTGTTTTACCAAGGTGTTTTTGCTTTTTGATTAATTAGTGCCGTCTGAAATATTTTTAACCTTAAATAGGTTGGTAACAAAAGAGTTTGTTTCGTATTTAAGAGCCTCAACTTCCGTATCAATTAACTTGTCATATTCGTCGCCCTTAAGCAAATACATAATCTCAGTTTTTAAATATTCGTCTTTGTAATAACTGTCTTTGGTAATATCTTTTTTAACTATTAGATAAAGCTGCTTGTTTGTTGTATCGTGAATAACCTCAATAGCGTTTTCTTTAAGGGATTTTACCTTTTCAAAATGAGCAAACTCAACAAAGGTATCTTCTGCGCCTAAAATCTGAATTAATTCATCTTCTGCAGCAGGAGTATCGTTGTCTTCCTTTTCCTCTTCCTTGGTGTCTTCCTCTTTTATACCGTTATATTCATTATAGATTTTTTCAAAATCTTCGCCTTTTTCAAGACGAGCTTTGTACTCGTCAAACTCTTTTTCAAGCTTAGTAGCGTCGGCAGAAGAATCTGAGGAGTAGTCCTTTGTTAGAACATAAGCAGCGGTAAATTTGTCAACAAGAGTATCAGAAATCTCTTTGTCGCTTATAGCCTTTTCGCCGTCCTTGTCATAAAGATGCTTGAAATATGCATCGGAATAAAGTGTATTAAGAACGGCTTTTTTATAGGTGTCAAGACTAACACCGTTAGCTTCCATAACAGAGGAGTAACCGTAATAATCCCAATAAAGCTCTGCCTGATAATTACCATTTTCTTTCATTTCATCAGTAAGGGTTATGTTGTTATCGTCGCATAATTTCTGATAAACAATAGACTCAAGACATTTGGTTATGGCAAGGTCTTTAACGTAGGTAGAGAAGCTTTTTCCGTCTATGCTTTGTTTTAAATAACTAAAACCCTTAGCCGAAACGTCATATTCGTCACTGGAACTGATAATACCCTTGGCATCACTGTCTGCCATTGTAAGATAGTAAGAGTACATACCTGCAGTAATATCGTAGCCGTCAGCAGAAAGAGCAATTTCACCTTTTTTATGACAACCAGAAAGGGAGAATAAAAGGCAAATAACTAAAACTGCGGACAAAAAACCTTTTAAATGTTTCATTTTATTTTCCTCCA
>JAZNBQ010000026.1:0-3251 GCA_045587065.1 Acutalibacteraceae bacterium
AAACAGTTACCGTTTGGAAATCTTAGATTCTCTAAGACCTATGGATAACTTTTCTGAGGACTATATCTTCTATTACTCGCTTAAGTTGAAACTAATTCTTCGTATAAGGCAGTTTGATACAAAGGCCGGAGAAAAAGCATACAAAAATATATACGACTCTATTTTAAATGGAGATAGGTTGGAGGCAAAACAATGACCGAAAATAAAGGAAAGGTAGTTAGCATAAACGGAAACTTGGTGTCGGTAGAATTTGACGGCAATGTTTCTATGAACGAAATATGCTATGTTTTTGTGGGTGATACCGCTCTTAAAAGCGAGGTTATCCGTATAAAAGGCAACACAGCGCAAGTGCAGGTTTATGAAATGACCGATGGCATTCAATGTGGGGATACTGTTGAATTTACGGGAGATATGCTTTCGGCAGATCTCGGCCCCGGATTGCTCGGCCAGATATATGACGGACTTCAAAATCCGCTTCCCGTTTTAGCAGAGCAGGCAGGCTGGTTTTTGGAGAGAGGAATTTATGCAGACGGACTTGATAATGAAAAGAAATGGGAATTTACACCTACCGCCAATGTTGGCGATATTGTTCGTGCGGGTGAACACATCGGTACAGTTCCCGAAGGCCCATTTACACATAAAATCTTCATTCCCTTTTATCTGCTTGGAAGCTATAAGATAAAATCTATTGCCGACAAGGGCGAATATACCGTTAAAGAAACTATTGCAGTTGTAACTGATGAACGTGGTCGAGAAATTTCCATATCTATGTCGTTTAAGTGGCCTGTTAAACGTGCGGTAAAATGCTATAGTGAGAGGTTGGCGCCTACCCAAACGATGGAAACAAAGGTGCGCCTTATCGACTCTTTCTTCCCTGTAGCAAAAGGCGGAACCTATTGTACTCCCGGACCGTTTGGCGCAGGTAAAACGGTACTACAGCATACTACATCAAAATATGCGGATGTAGATATTGTTATTATCGCAGCTTGCGGAGAACGTGCAGGTGAAGTTGTTGAAACACTTACCGAGTTCCCCGAACTGACAGACCCTAAAACCGGCCGTTCGCTTATGGAACGAACCATAATTATATGTAACACTTCTTCTATGCCTGTTGCCTCTCGTGAAGCTTCGGTTTATACCGCTGTAACACTTGCTGAGTACTATCGACAAATGGGACTTCATGTTCTTATGCTTGCAGACTCAACATCACGCTGGGCGCAAGCAATGCGAGAAATGTCTGGCAGACTTGAAGAAATACCCGGCGAAGAGGCTTTCCCTGCATATCTTGAATCGTATATTGCAGCATTCTACGAAAGAGCAGGTTATGTCCGTTTGCCTGACGGCAGTACCGGTTCCGTTACCATTGGCGGCACAGTATCCCCTGCAGGCGGCAACTTTGAAGAACCTGTAACACAGGCGACCTTAAAGGTTGTAGGTGCTTTCCACGGTCTTTCACGTGAGCGTTCGGATGCGAGAAAGTATCCCGCCATTGATCCGCTTATCTCTTGGTCAAAATATAACAGCGTTATTGAGAATGAAAAATTAGACTTTTGCAAGAGTATTCTTCATCACGGAGATGAGATTGGTTCTATGATGAAGGTTGTGGGTGAAGAAGGTACTACTCTTCAGGATTATATTACTTACCTAAAATCTGAAATGCTTGATGCTGTTTATCTGCAGCAGAACTCTTTTGACTTAGTCGAAGCAAACTGCGGTAGATTGCGTCAGCGCTATGTTACCGATAAACTTATATATATTTTAGGCAGTAATTACGCTGTTCAGAGCAAAGATGATGCCCGTAGCTTCTTCAATCGTATGCGACAGAAATTTATTGACTGGAATTATACTGAATTTGAAAGTGAAGCCTTTGATACGGCAGAATCTGAGATTGACGAATTGTATCGCAAAGGTGACGGGAAATTAGCCGCACCGGCAGAAAAACTGTTAAAGGACGGTGAATGAGAGTGAATAAAGTATATAGTAGAATAGAATCTATTACCGGTAATGTTATCACTGTCCGAGCAAATGATGTTAAGTATAAAGAATTGGCACAGATCAATACACGTTTCGGAAAGTCCTTGGCTCAGGTTAATAAAATTGAGGGAGATATTGTATCTCTGCAGGTTTTTGCCGGAGGGCAGGGTGTTTCTACAGGAGATGAGGTTCGTTTCCTCGGCCACGAAATGCGAGTATCGTTCAGTGAAAATTTATTAGGCCGCATATTCAACGGCTCAGGAGATCCGAGAGATAAAGGCCCTGCACTTAACGATAATATGAAGTCTATCGGTGGACCGTCTGTTAATCCCACAAAACGTATTCTTGCCAATAGAATGATGAGAACCAACATCCCTATGATTGATATGTTCAACACCTTGGTTGTTTCTCAAAAACTGCCCATTTTCTCCATTTCCGGTGAGCCGTACAATCAACTTCTTGCCCGAATTGCAATGCAGGCAGAAGCTGACGTAATCGTTCTTGGTGGTATGGGTCTTAAATATGATGATTTCCTGTATTTTAAGGATGCACTTTCCAAGGGCGGAGCACTCAGCAAAACCGTTATGTTTATTCATACCGCTTCCGACCCTACCGTTGAGTGTATGATGATTCCCGATATGGTGTTGGCGGTAGCAGAGCAATTTGCGCTTCAGAATAAAGACGTATTGGTGCTCCTTACCGATATGACCAACTTTGCTGATGCTATGAAGGAAATTGCTATTACGCAGGAACAGGTGCCCTCTAACCGTGGATATCCCGGTGACCTGTATTCTCAGCTTGCTGCCCGTTACGAAAAGGCGGTTGACTTTGCGGATTCAGGTTCGGTTACCGTTTTAGCCGTTACCACAATGCCCGGCGATGACGTTACTCATCCTGTCCCTGACAATACAGGATATATTACCGAAGGTCAGTACTACCTGAAAGGTGGCCGTATTGAACCATTCGGTTCTCTTTCCCGACTGAAGCAAAACGTAAACGGTAAAACACGAAAAGACCATCGGGCACTTATGGATGCGATGATTCGTCTGTATTCTTCGTATAAGGAAACACTCGAAAAGAAAAATATGGGCTTTTCTATGAGCCGTTGGGATGAAAAATTGCTGAAATATGGGGACCTTTTTGAAAGCAAGCTAATGTCGCTGTCCGTTAATCTTACGCTTGAAGATGCACTTGATTTAGGATGGGAAATTTTAGCGGATTGCTTTGAAAGGCAAGAAACCGGAATTAAATCAGACCTTACTGATGAATTTTGGCCT
>JAZNBQ010000027.1:0-2373 GCA_045587065.1 Acutalibacteraceae bacterium
AATTATAGGAGCATAGGTAGAAGGTCTTCCTATACCGTTATCGTCCAACGCCTTAATTAAGGTTGGTTCTGTAAATCTTGCAGGAGGCTGAGTAAAATGTTGATTTGGTTCGATTTGTTTTAACTTTAAAACTTCGCCTTCGTTCATATCAGGAAGGTTTGTGTTGTCATCTGACTCAAAGTCCTTACCCTCTTCATAAAGGGCGGTAAAGCCATCAAATTTTATTGAATAGCCACTTGCTTTAAACAGATAGTCATTAGCAGTAATATCGACTGCTACTGTATTTTGAACGCAGTTTGCCATCAGAGATGCAATAAAGCGTTCCCAAATCAGTTTATATAGCTTGTACTGGTCTGTTGTCAGACTGTTTTTAACTCTCTCTGGAGTGAGTTCAACGTTGGTTGGTCTGATTGCCTCGTGGGCATCCTGAGCGCCGTTTTTAGTTTTATAAACACGTGGAGATTTTGGTAAATATTTCTCTCCGTAGGTCTTAAGAATATAGCCATTACCTGCTTTTAAAGCCTCATTTGAAATTCTGAGAGAGTCAGTTCTCATATAGGTAATAAGACCGGTGGAACCCAGGCCTTCAACATCAACGCCTTCGTAGAGTTGTTGAGCTACTCGCATGGTTTTCTGACCAGTGAAATTAACCTTTCTTGAAGCTTCTTGTTGCAAAGATGATGTGATAAATGGTGGTGCAGGTTGTTTATTTCTGACACCTTTTTTTACCTTGGAAACGACAAAATCAGCACCTGAAATTTCATCTAAAATTTCATTTGCCTGTTTTTCGTTTAATATTTCGATTTTCTCTCCGTTAGAATTACCATAAAGAGAAGCGTTGAAGGTTTTACGAGATGCCTGTAATTTTGCATCTATACTCCAATATTCTTCTTCCTTGAACTTTTCAATTTCTCTTTCTCGGTCAACGATAAGACGTAGAGCAACAGTTTGTACGCGCCCTGCAGATAATCCGCTTTTAACCTTTTTCCAGAGGAATGGACTAAGCTTATAGCCAACAATTCTGTCAAGAACTCGTCTTGCTTGTTGTGCATCTACAAGATCAAGATTAATTTTATGTGGTGCAGCCATTCCAACACGAACACCATTTTCAGTAATTTCGTTAAAAGCAACTCGATTAGCTTCATTAAGATTTAACGACAACAACTGCGCCAAATGCCACGCGATAGCCTCTCCCTCACGGTCAGGGTCGGTTGCAAGATAAACTTCATCGCAATCTGATGCGGCTTCTTTTAGTTGCTTAATTAAATCCTTTTTATCTGCCATATTTATATATTTAGGCTTAAAACCGTTTTCTACGTCAACACCAAGGGTTGAGGTAGGTAAATCCCTTACGTGTCCCTTTGATGCCATAACGGTATAATCATTACCTAAATATTTTTTTATACTTTTAATTTTTGAGGGTGACTCAACAATTATTAACTTAGACAATGTTATTCTCCTTAATCTATAATTGAATATCTGCCGCCCGGTATTGCTTTTATAAAACCTAAAATTTCCAGCTCGGTTAAGGAAGCCAGAATAACATCAAAACCAAGGCCGCAACCTGACAATTCGTCAATGGTAAAAATATTCATATTTATAAAATTATATACTATTTCTGCATTTTTTGAAAGACCTTCTGTAATATTTTTTTTAGAAAATTTAATATTTTCACTAATTTCACGATTTTTATCTGCATTATCAGAAGTCTTTTTAGTACTATTTTGATATTTGTTTTTATAAAGTTCCCTTAAATTAACACTTTTCGCATTACTTATATTAATTTTATCAGCAAAGTGTGAACTATATTCGCCAAAAATATCTGTGACGTCAAAAACAGGTTTTGCACCATCTCTTAGCAGTGAGTTGTTTCCAGAATAATCAGGGTCATTTGGCTTTCCGGTTATAACAAAGACATCTCTTCCCTGCTCGCAGGCGTTTTTGGCAGTTATGAGTGCGCCGCTTTTATCTTTAGCCTCAACCACAACAGTTCCAAGTGAAATGCCAGATATAAGTCTGTTCCTTATATGGAAATTGCCTTTGTTTAATTTTTCTTCAGGAGAGAATTCGCTTATTATGCATCCGTTTTTTGAAATTTCTTCTCTAAGTATCAGATTTTCCTTTAAATATGGAAAATTTATACCACAAGCCAAGAAGCACACGGTTTTACCGCCAACGTCCAATGCACCCAGGTGTGCGGCAGAGTCAACTCCTTTTGCCCCTCCGCTTATAACAAGCATACCGCCCAACGTTAGTCTTGCGGAAAGTGACCAACCGGCAAGTTTACCATATTCTGACACCTTACGTTGTCCCACTACTGAGACACATGGGATATTATCAAAATCAAAAAACTCGCCTTTGTAATAAAGACAC
>JAZNBQ010000028.1:0-9433 GCA_045587065.1 Acutalibacteraceae bacterium
AAGCAAAAAATAAGCAAAAAATAATGGCAAAAAAGCTATTAAAACATCAGGATAAATATTAAAATAAGCAAAGACAAAAATAACAGAAATAAAAGTAATTAACGCATTAACCCCAGACGATAATACCCTGCTAAGAGTAAAAATGCATTTGGGGACGTAAACTTTTTTTATTAACTGTCCCGACTGAACAATGGACAATAACGAAAGCTGAGTAGCCTCCGAAAAGAAACTGAACATTGTCTGTCCAAGAATTAAATATGCAGGAAATTTTTCAATGTTAAATCTAAACACAAACGAAAAGACTGCAGAAACCACTATCATCATAAGCAATGGGTTAATCAAGCTCCAGGCAATACCAAGATAACTTCTTCTGTATTTTAGTTTAAATTCTTTGCCAACTAGTTGATTAAGTAAAAATCGATATCTCACAAAAACGTTTAACAGCTCATTTACAGAGTTAATCTTGCCTCTTCTTGATATAAGGATTTGATGTATGCAAAACACTGTAAATAGTGCTAATAAAACCACAACAAAAATTAACGATTTTATTATTAAATTATTCTCGTTGTTTGATGATGAATATTTTGCAACGACAATATATATTATGGATGCAAAAATTATTATAAAATTTCCAAACAATAAAATTCTTTTCCAGAGTTTATCCATTTGATTCTCCCAAGCCAAAAAGATTTATATTAATTTATATGAGATAAATTCAGTCAATATCATTATGCGCTATTTCCCCCTTAATAAACATAAAAGACCACCAATAATTGGTGGTCTTTTATAATTATAATTTAATTTCATATCCGCCAACAGAACGAATTTTTAAAACGTAGCAACTGTTTTCTCCAAAAACTTTTTCAATCATTTGTTTATATTCGTTTATCAATTCTGACGGTATGTAACATTGAATAGTACCTGCAAAGCCGCCTCCGTGGACTCTACATGCTCCACGACCTTTTAAAAAGTTTTCTGTAAGAGCAAGAGCAAGATTAATTCCCTGCTCATTTACAGCAGACGTAGAATATGTATTTTGCAGATACTTATATGATGAATTACCTGATTCGTTTACAAGTTTTAAAAACTCATCAAAATTATTGTTTTCAATAGCCTTCTTTTCGTCAACAACGCGAGCATCTTCATTAAAGAAATGAATTGCCCTCAGAACTGCTCTGTCTCCAAACTTAGATTTAAGTTTGTGAATGTTTTTATAAAACTCTTTCTGGTCAACTTCTCGCAAAACATCTTTGTTAAAGAAATTACTAACAGACTTGCATTCAATAGTAATATCTGCATAATCTTGTGTTAAATTAGCATGGTTACCACCTGTGTTAACAACGCAGAGCATATGATTATGTTTGGCTAAATCAAAAGCAAGGCTCTCAACCACAGGGATTTTTGAATCTTTAAAATCAATAAAAGTAAATCCGCCAAGAGAACTTGCCGACTGGTCAAGAAGACCACAGGGTTTGCCAAAATATTCACTTTCTGAGCGCTGCGCAATTTTTGCAATTTCTACAGCACTTATTTCCCCAGAATTAAACATATTGTTTAACACTGTGCCAATAAACACCTCAAAGGCTGCAGAGGAAGATAATCCAGAGCCCTTAAAAACATTGCTGGTAGTATATGCATTGAATCCGCCAATTTTATAGCCTTTCTCCTTAAAAACACCACACATACCGCGAATTAATGCAATAGCTTTTCCAAATTCTGATTTATTTACCTCGAGCTCATCAAGCAAAACTGTGTCCATTTTAAAGCCTTCTGACTTAATTCTGACAACATTTTCATTATTGGGAGCCACAAATCCTATGATATCTAAATCAACGCTACCTGCTAAAACCCTACCGTGTTGATGGTCGGTATGATTTCCGCCAACTTCTGTACGACCCGGAGCTGAGAAAATGCGAACGTCATCACAGTTTCCAAAAAGCTCTTCAAACTTTAGAGCTGTATTTACATATCTATCTAAGGAATTTGAGCCCTCTTTATATAGTAACTTGAAATCATTATCGGCAACGCCTCTTTTTAGGCTGTCAATACTTTGTTCAATGTTCATTTTGAAGCTTACCTCGATAATTAACCTACGATTTTTTGTGTATCTCTTGCAATTAATAATTCTTCGTTTGTAGGAATAACCCAAACTTGTACACGAGAATCATCAGTGGAAATTTTGGTTTCTTCTGCTCTTACCTTATGAGTTTCCATGTTTAATTCGAATCCTAAAAATACGGTCTGTTTGCAAACATAGTCTCTAACACGATATTCGTTCTCGCCAATACCGCCGGTAAATACAATAGCATCTATTCCGCCCATAGCAGCGGCATAGGAACCAATATATTTTGAAATCTGATAACACTGCATTTCATTAGCAAGAGAAGCTCTCTCGTTGCCTGCGTCTTTTGCAGCAAGAACATCACGGCTATCGTTTGAAACTCCGGATACACCAAGCAAACCGGATTTTTTGTTCATGATAGTATTCATTTCTGCAGGAGAAATGTTCTCTTTTTCCATTAAATATGTTAAGATTGATGGATCAACACAACCTGAACGAGTACCCATCATAAAGCCGTCAAGAGGTGTAAATCCCATAGAAGTATCAACGCAAATACCATCTTTAATTGCAGAAATAGAACATCCATTTCCTAAATGACAGGTAACCATCTTAATATCTTTAATATCCTTACCCATAAGTTCAGCAAGACGTGCGCTTACAAATCTATGAGAAGTTCCGTGAGCACCATATCTGCGAACGCCATATTTTTCATAATATTCATATGGCAATGCATACATGTACGCCTTTGGAGGCATTGTCTGATGGAAAGAGGTATCAAATACAGCAACCTGTGGTATGCTTGTACCAAACACCTTGCTGCATGCGTTAATAGCTAATACGTGAGCAGGATTGTGTAAAGGTGCAAGTTCAGAAAACTTAATAATGTTTTCAAGAACTTCATCGTTAATTAACACAGATTCACTATAAAGGCTGCCGCCCTGTACAACTCTGTGACCGATAGCTTCAATTTCTTCAACACTATCAATAACTTTACCTTCTCCGGAAGTTAAAACAGAAATAACAGTTTCAAATGCTTCAATATGAGATGGCATTGGAACTTCCTTTTCAATCTTTTTGCCGTTAGCCTTATGCTCAATTAAACCAGATGTTCCGATTCTGTCGCAAATTCCCTTTGCAATAAGTTTTTCTCCGTCCATCTCAATTAACTGATACTTAAGAGATGAGCTTCCTGCGTTAATAACTAATACCTTCATAAACATTCTCCAATCAAAGAAAAATTAATAATTGTTGAGTAAAATGAAAGAATATGGTAAAATATTCTCACAACTATTATATAATACTTTATAATTAAATTTTTTTCAAGAGATTTTATATAGAAAGGTTGATATTTTGAAAATTGTTGGAATTGTTGCAGAATTTAATCCATTGCATAATGGTCATAAGTATTTATTAAACCGCGCCAGAGAACTTGGCGACGTGGTAGTTTCTGTTATATCATCTAACTTTGTTCAACGCGGTGAGCCATCAATCATCTCAAAATTTCAACGTGCTAAGGCTGCGGTTTTATGCGGTTCAGATATTTGCGTTGAACTACCAACACCATGGTCAATGTCTACAGCGCAAAACTTTGCCTTTGGTGCTATAAGCCAGTTATCAAAGTTTAAAATTGATACGTTGGTTTTTGGCAGTGAAAGCGGAGATTTAGAAGCACTGTTAAGAATTTGCGATATTCTGGTGTCAGATGAATATCATCTTAAAATTAAAGATGGCATAAATAACGGTGATACATTTGCAAAGCTTAGGCAAAAGGTTATAAATGAGCTTCTTGGCACGTATTCTGAAATTCTTAATAATCCAAACGACACACTGGCAATTGAATATATTTTAGCAGCAAGAAAACTACAATTAAAAATAGATTTTGTTCCCATCAAAAGAGTCGGTTCTAATCACAATGACGCCATTGAACGTGAAGAATATTCAACATCTGCTTTACTTAGAAAAGCCTTTATGACTGAAAATATTGAATATTTAGACAGATATATGCCTATGGAGTCACTGGAAATTTTTCTGAACTCAAATCATTCAGATATTAACAGACTGAATCTTGCAATAATGTCAAAATTAAAACTACAAAGCCTTTGTGATTTTAAAAATCTTCCGGATATTAGCGAAGGCATTGAAAAGCGTTTATTTGATGCATGTAAAGTATGCACAGACTATAATGATTTATGTGAAAAAATCAAAACAAAACGTTATACACACGCCAGAATCAGAAGACTTATTCTTTCTGCTTTCTTAGGCATTGACAGCTCTTGGTTTCTTAAGGAAGTTCCCTATTCCAGAGTGTTGGCAACAAATGATAACGGCATTAATTATGTTGCAACAATTAAAGATAGCAATATAATTTTGAAAGTTTCAGAAATTAAAGAACTGGACGATTTATCAAAAACTTTATTTGATAAAGAATGTAAAATTAGTGATATATATAATCTAACTCTACTTCCTGCCGAGGCCTCAGGCAGCGATTTCAAAAACGGAATAATAAAAATATAAGTGGCAGAATCATCTGCCACTTATATTTTATAATAGTTATAAATATTTTCTGCTGTTTTCTTATTAATACCGATTTTAATGAAATCTTCTATAGAAGATGACTTAATTTTTGAAATCGTCTTAAAGCTTTTCAGAAGTTTATTTGCCGTTTTCTCCCCTACTCCCTCAATATTGAGCAATTCTAAGTTTAGGTTTGATTTCTTAGCGCTTGTTTTATGATAATTAATAGCTACCCTGTGAACCTCTTCTTGTATGTTTGATACTAAAGTATAGGTTTTTCTGTTTGCTTTAATCTGAATATCATCACCGCCTGCAGTTATAGCCCTTGTCTTGTGTTTAGAGTCTTTAACCATACCAAATAATTGAATATTAAGTCTATAGTTATCTAAAACCTTCTTAACCGCAGATATTTGTCCTTTACCGCCATCTAATAATATTAAATCAGGTAATTCCTTAAAACTTTCGTCGTTACCTTCAAAATATTCCCTAAATCGTCTATCAATTACCTCAGACATTGAGCCATAATCGTCTTGTCCTATAACAGATTTAATTTTAAATTTTCTATATAAACTTTTTTCGGCACTGCCATTGATAAAAACAACCATTGCACCAACGTTGTTGCTTCCTGCAGTGTTTGAAATATCATAGGCTTCAATTCTTCTTGGTGGCGTTTCCATGCCTAAGAGTATAGATAATTCATTTAAGGCAGACATCTCTTTACTGCTTCTTTCAGTAAGTTGAGATAATCCTTCTATAGCATTGGAAAGACACATATTTAAAAGACTGAGTTGTTCTCCTTTTTGAGGAATATGAATAACAACCTTCTGTTTTTTCTTGTTTGATAGCCATTCTTCAAATAAACTATTGTCTTCCATCTTATAATCCATAACGATTCTGGAAGGTATAAAGTCAATATCTGAATAATATTGCAGTAAAAACTCTGAATAAGTGTCGGCTTTTGTAGCAATTTCATCGAAATAAAAATTCTTTTTGTCAGAAAGTTTTCCGTCACGAAACATCAAAAGCGATATACATGCTTTTTCCCCTGACATAGCCATGGAAAAGACGTCTTGATTCTTATAGGTAGATGACACTACCTTTTGCTTCTCTCTGCTTTTCTCAATACCTCTGATTCTGTCTCTAAGCCGTGCTGCCAATTCAAAATCAAGGTTTTCAGAAGCTTTAAGCATTTTTTCTTTTAACAGATTAATATCTTTACTGTTCATTCCACCATTTTTAATATACGAAACAGCATTATTAATAGTCTCTAAATATTCATTGTTTTGAATTTTATTTTTACAGGGGGCAAAACAAAGTCCGAGATGATAATTGAGACAGGGTTTTGATGGAACATTAAAACTTCTGTTACAAGTGGGCAATTTAAAGATTTTGTTAACCTCGTCAACAGTTTCACGAACAATATTTCCTGAATAATATGGACCTATATATTTTGAATTATCGTTTGTAATTAATTTTGATGTTTGAATTTTAGGCCAAAAATCATTTGTAATTTTTATATAATGATAACCTTTATCATCCTTAAGTAGAACGTTGTATTTTGGCATATATTGTTTTATAAGAGAATTTTCCAACATTAAGGCTTCATATTCGGTATCACACAAAATGTAATCAAAATCGTTTACGTTAGAAACCATTTTTATAACTTTCAGAGAATGGTTTGTACCTTTACCAAAATACTGAGTAACCCGATTTTTTAAAGCTTTTGCCTTGCCTACATATATTACTTGATTTTGCTTGTTTTTCATTAGATAAACGCCTGGAGTTGTGGGTAGTTTATTAGCTTTTATCTTAAGCTGGTGTAGTAGCAATTGATTGTCCACTAAATTATCACCTCCGTTATCTATAGTTTACATTTAATTTATGCTAAATGCAAGATGTTTTTCTAATTTGAACAATTGACAAATTATGATAAATTTGATAAAATTATTCTATATTTTCGCAAAGGAAGAATTGATTTTATGGGACTTACTTTAACAGAAAAAATCCTTAAATCACATCTTGTTGACGGTGATTTTGTCAAAGGAAAAGAAATTGGTATCAGGATTGATCAGACCCTAACTCAAGACGCTACCGGAACAATGGCTTATTTGGAGTTTGAGGCTATGGGAATTCCAAGAGTAAGAACAGAGCGTTCTGTTGCTTATATTGACCATAACACATTGCAATCCGGATTTGAAAATGCAGATGACCATCGTTTTATAGGCTCAGTTGCTAAAAAACACGGAATTTATTTTTCTCGTCCGGGCAACGGCATTTGCCATCAGGTTCATCTTGAAAGATTCGGTGTTCCCGGTAAAACTCTTATTGGTTCAGATTCCCACACTCCTACCGGTGGCGGCATTGGTATGATTGCTATTGGAGCAGGCGGACTGGACGTTGCAGTTGCTATGGGCGGCGGTGCCTATTATATTACATATCCTAAAATCGTTAAGGTTGAACTTACAGGCGCATTAAGACCTTGGGTTGCTGCTAAGGACGTTATTCTTGAAGTATTGAGAATTATGTCAGTTAAAGGCGGCGTGGGAAAGGTTGTTGAGTACTGTGGCGAGGGCGTTAAAACCCTATCAGTACCTGAACGTGCTACTATTACCAATATGGGAGCTGAGCTTGGTGCAACTACTTCTATATTCCCTTCTGATGAAATAACCAAAGAATTCTTAAAAGCTCAAAAGCGTGAAGAAGATTGGTGCGAGCTTTCAGCAGATGATGATGCAGTTTATGATGAAGTAATTACTATAAATTTATCTGAACTTGCTCCCATGGTTGCTTGTCCCCATTCTCCGGATAACGTTAAAAGTGTTGAAGAACTTGGAAAACTCAAAATTGACCAGGTATGTATTGGCTCATGTACAAACTCTTCTCTTATGGATATGAGTAAGGTTGCATATATTCTTAAGGGCAAAACAGTAAATCCTGACGTTTCTTTATCTATTGCTCCCGGCTCTAAACAAGTGCTTAATATGCTTGCTAAAAACGGTATGCTTTCTGATATGATTGATGCAGGCGCTCGAATTTTAGAGAGTGCATGTGGTCCTTGTATTGGTATGGGACAATCTCCTAATTCTAAGGGAATTTCCCTTCGCACCTTTAACAGAAACTTTGAAGGACGCTCAGGCACAAAAGACGGTCAAATTTACCTTGTATCACCTGAGGTTGCTGCTGCATCTGCTATTGCAGGTTATCTTATTGACCCACGCGAACTTGGAGATATGCCTGAATTTAAAATGCCTGATAAATTTGAAATTAATGACAATATGATTGTTCCCCCATCATCCGAAGCAGAGATGGACAGCGTAGAAATTCTAAGAGGTCCCAACATTAAACCATTCCCTACAACTACACCTCTTGATGATAAGATTGACTGTAAGTGCTCATTGAAGGTTGGAGATAATATTACAACCGACCATATAATGCCTGCAGGCGCAAAAATCTTGCCCCTACGTTCTAATATACCTGCTATTTCAAAATACTGCTTTACTGTTTGTGACAACAACTTCCCTGACCGTGCAGAAGCTTTAGGAACCAGTATAATTGTTGGCGGTTCTAACTACGGACAAGGCTCTTCAAGAGAACATGCTGCTTTGGCACCACTACATTTAGGAGTTAAAGCCGTTCTTACTAAATCTTTTGCAAGAATTCACAGATCCAACCTAATAAATGCAGGAATTCTTCCGATTACATTTGTTAATGAAAACGATTATTTATCCATTGACAAAAATGATGAGTTAGAAATTTGCAATATAATTGAATCTATTAAATCAGGTAAAAATTTAATTGTTCGTAACAAGACCAAAAACCTTGATATTGAGGTTAATTGTGAACTATCTGATAGAGCAAAAGAAATAGTACTTGCCGGCGGTTTACTCGCCTTTACTAAAAGCAATTTAAAATAAGGAGAAAACTTATGTCTGAAAAAATTAAAATGCTCACTCCTCTCGTTGAGATGGATGGCGACGAAATGACACGTATTATATGGAAGATGATTAAGGATATCCTTTTAGAACCTTACATTGACCTTAAAACCGAATATTATGATTTAGGACTTGAAAACAGAGATGCAACAAATGACCAGGTAACAATTGACTCTGCCATTGCTAACAAAAAATACGGCGTTGCTGTTAAGTGCGCAACTATTACTCCAAATGCTGCGCGTATGACCGAATATAATCTACATGAAATGTGGAAATCTCCAAACGGAACCATAAGAGCAATATTGGATGGTACTGTTTTCAGAACTCCTATCATTGTTAAAGGAATTACTCCTTATATTCCTACCTGGACAAAGCCAATAACCATTGCACGTCATGCGTATGGTGACGTTTATAAGAATACTGAAATGCAGGTTCAAAAAGACGTTAAATGTGAACTTGTTACAACTGATAAAGCCGGCAATGAGACACGCTCATTAATTTACGACTTTAATGATAGCGACGGAATTATTCAAGGTTTGCACAACAAAGATAACTCAATTAAATCATTTGCCAGAAGTTGCTTTAATTTTGCTCTTGACACAAAACAAGACGTTTGGTTTGCTACTAAAGATACTATATCTAAAAAATACGACCATAGATTTAAAGACATCTTCAATGAAATTTTTGAGAGTGAATATAAAGAAAAGTTTGACGCCGCAAAAATCGAGTATTTCTACACACTTATCGATGACGCAGTTGCTCGTGTAATCCGTTCAAACGGTGGTTATATCTGGGCTTGCAAAAACTATGATGGTGATGTTATGTCAGATATGGTTGCTACTGCATACGGCTCACTGGCTATGATGACTTCTGTGCTTGTTTCTCCTGAAGGAGTATACGAATATGAGGCAGCTCACGGAACCGT
>JAZNBQ010000029.1:0-14669 GCA_045587065.1 Acutalibacteraceae bacterium
CTTTTAAAGAACGCCTCTGAGCCTCTAAAACAGTGTTGTATACTCTCCTCTGTTCATCGCTGATTGGCCCTACAGCGATTGTTCGCGTCATATCAGAGCAATAGCCATTGATTACTGCGCCAAAATCCATTGTGATGAAATCGCCGCTTTGGATAATCTTATCAGTGGGCGTTCCGTGCGGTAAAGATGAATTCTTTCCCGATACAACAATAGAGTCGAACGCAACCCCCTCACTCCCCTGCTTCCGCAGGAAGAATTCCATTTCAAGCATTAATTCTTTCTCTGTAATGCCCGGTTTTATTTTATCAATTATATATTCGAAGGTGTCGTCTGTGATTTTTTGTGCCTTGATGATGTTTTGAAACTCTTCATCCGATTTTATGCTTCTCGATTCCAAAGCGATATGATCGAAGCAATCATTGATGGAAACATTATATTCGGGAAGTATCTTTTGATAAAATAGAAGGTCGCTGATGGTTGCATAGCTGGTTTCTAAATAAACCGTATCTACACCATATTTTCCTAATAGATCCGGAAGTTGGACGGAAATTTTCGTTAAAAGGGTTACGTCGCAATGAGTAAGATCCTTTTTTGCCTTTTCATAATAACGAAAATCAATTAAAAAATCCATGTGCTCTTTGGAGATGACAACAACACCGGCTGAAGAAGAAAAACCGGTATAATACAAACGATTGGCTGCGCCGGATACGATAAACGCCTCGTTATCAGCCAGATTTAATTGAATTGATTTGGCGCGATTTTTCATAGATCCTGCTCCTTTTTTAAAAATGAATCAGAAAGAAAAAATCCCGAACACTTGCGCATTCGGGATTTGGAGGTGCCACCCGGATTTGAACCGGGGAATAAAGGTTTTGCAGACCTTGGCCTTACCACTTGGCTATGGCACCGTGGAATAAGAAAAGGCATATGAAACATATACCTTTTTCTTATTTTTATGGTGCCTCCGGGCGGAATCGAACCACCGACACGGGGATTTTCAGTCCCCTGCTCTACCAACTGAGCTACAGAGGCAAAATGGCGACCTGGATGGGGCTCGAACCCACGACCTCTAGCGTGACAGGCTAGCGTTCTAACCAGCTGAACTACCAGGCCACATGGTGGGAACAACAGGGCTCGAACCTGTGACCCTCTGCTTGTAAGGCAGATGCTCTTCCAGCTGAGCTATGCTCCCATATGGCTACCTTCCACTCACTCTGTGATTTCCAGCGGCAAGTGATATATTACCATATTCATAGCTATTTGTCAACACTTATTTTTATTTTTTTTAAATTTTTTTAATAAGATTATTTAGCTCGTCGCTTGAGAATTTATATACCTTGTCACAGAAATGGCAATCTACATTAATTTCAGGCATTTCCTTAGCCATATTACTGATTTCTTCTTTGCCTAAACTGATGATTGCTTTGGTTACTCTTTCCTTGTTACAATTGCATTTATATGATATTTCCTGCTCATAAAGAACCTCTACTTCAAAATTGGACAGAGCTTCCCTTAAAATTTCTTCAGGAGTCATACCGGAGTTTAACATTGTAGTGACAGGCTTCATATTTTTAATGTTGGCTTCAAGCTTTTCTATTGTGTCCTCTCCTGCGGCAGGAAGTAGCTGAATAATATATCCGCCTGCTGTTTTTACAGTAAGGTCAGGATTAACTAGAACTCCTAATGCACATACTGTGGGTATTTGCTCGCTTAGTGCATAGTATGACGTTATGTCTTCGGCAATCTCTCCTGATACTAAAGGAATTGAGCCGCTAAAAGGTTCTTTTAGACCTAAATCCTTTAACACGTACAAAAGGCCGTCCTTGCCTACTGCTCCGCCAACGTCTAATTTACCCTTATCGTTAAGAGGTAGCTCTACAACAGGATTTTGCACATAACCTCTGACATCTCCGTTATAATCAGAAACGGCAATAAGTGATCCGGTAGGGCCGTTACCATTTACTCTAAGGGTAATATTGTCGTCTTTGCCTTTGAGCATATTTCCCATCATTGAAGCAGCAGTAAGAAGTCTGCCAAGAGCGGCAGTTACAACTGCAGAGGTTGTATGAATCTGCTCTGCTGCAGCAACTATATCTGTTGTATCAACGGCAGTTGCCATTATTTCTCCGTCACTTGTTATGCATCTTATAAGTTTTCCCATATTATACCTTCCGTGTAACAAAAACTATTCTTTGTGATTTTTCTTTTGGTGCTTTAAAAGTGTTTTCTTCATAAACTGCAAGTGTTTCAAGTCCTGCCTCTTTTAAAGCCATATTAATTTCTTCATTTGTGTAAGCCTTTTCCCTTATAATTTCTCTGTAAGTCGCGTTTTTAACAGTAATATCAAGGGTGGATTCAACCATATTATCTTCTTTTGAGAATTTGTTGGTCCAAATACACGATACTCCCCTTTTTTTAAGGGAAAAAGTATTGTTGCCCAACACACTTTCGTGCTTATAGGGGGTATTAACGTCAAATATAAATAGACGCTGTGGTTCTAAAAATAACGAAACCTTGGAAATACAAGTTTTAAAGGTTTGGTAGTCGGTTATATGATTCAGGCTATCAAGACAACAAACTGCGCCGTCTACAGTACCAAAAAGTTCTAACTCTTCCCCTTTTTGATTTAGAAACATGACCTGATTATTACTGTTTTTTGACATTGCAATGCTTAACATATCTTCCGACATATCAACGCCGATTACATCAATTCCTCTCTTTGCAAACTCAAAAGAAAAATTGCCTGTACCGCAAGCCAAATCAAGCAAAAGCGTTGGCCTTCTATCGAATCTGTTAAACAACTTTAACAGATATTTTGTGCGTTTTTTATACTTTACGTTGCCTGTAAACAAATCATAAACTAAGGAAATATTTTTATAACTATTCATAATCTAGATTTGTGCAACAACGCTTTTAAAATAATCAACCGCTTCGGTGTACTGATTATTCATCATTTCACATTTATCTGAAATTTCTGCACTGCTTGTAGCAATATTTAAAATTTCCGCCTTGCAGATTTCACTTTTTCCCATAATAAGATTTATTAAATCTTTAGTGTTTTCATTTTGAGAACTTGTGATTTTTTCGCAATATTTCGTGGATTCAATTATAATTTTGCCAATAATTTCTGCGCCATATTCCATAGCACTATCAAGTTCTACTGGTGCATCGCTAACTCTATCTTCGATTTTTTCTTCGTTTAGTTCCTGGTTTAAAGTTTCTTCTTCAAACGCCTCAACTACAAAGCCCTCGTTTACAACGCTTTCAGAAGAGATTTGGTCTTCAAGTTCTGCTATTCTTGCGAGTAAAGCCTCGTTTTCCTTTTTGAGTTCGTTTAATTTTAATGAACACTGTCTATAAGAATATGTAAGTGATTCAATCTGTTCAAGAAGTAGTTTTTTACGCATTTTTTCTTCTCCTTTTATCTACAAACTTAAAAATTATATAAACTATTAATATACCAACAACAGAACCTAAAAAATCAATTCCCACGTCGTAAAGTTTACCGCCCCTTAGGACAAAGAGCTGATGAATTTCATCTGAGATGGCATAGAGCAGACAAATACCACAGGAAATTAAAATTTGTATTTTTGGCTTTATTGAATATGTGAGCATTGCAGAATATGATGAGACTCCCAATACTGCATATATAGTAAAATGTGCGCCCTTTCTTACAATGAATTGCAACCCATCAACCAAAGACGCCATTTTTGTTTCATCAATAAAGGTGAAAACGCTTAAAAAGAACTTAATAAATGATTCTGAGGTTTGACTGGAAACGGCGCGAGACTGATGCGACATAAAGAATATAAAGGTCATCACTGCAATGGTTAACGTCCAAAAAAAGTATCTAAAAAACAATCTATTTTTCATCACAAACGCCCTTTAGGTACTCGACAGCCGCAACCCTTACAGGGTCTGAGCTATCATCAAGAAGATTAAAATATTTAATTTGTTCTTCGGTAAGCTCTACTTTAACGTCAGGTTCAAGTCCTTTTTCGTTATAGGACTCGCCACTATGGGTATAAAACTCCCCTATTGTAAAGACTGCAGATGAATTATCAGGAAAATCAAACGTACCTTGCATAACGCCTTTGCCAAAGGTTTTAGTACCTATCAAAACTCCTTTATCAAAATCTCTTATAGAGGCTGAAAAGAGTTCTGCCGCAGAAGCGGTTGCATTATCGGTAAGGACTACCATAGGAAGATTAACCTCTTTCTCGTCTGAAGAAAGAATTTCCTCTTTACCGTCCTTATACACGCATCTCATTACTGTTCCCTCGGGAACAAGATAGTCAATAATTTCTATTACAGAATCTACAGTGCCGCCGCCATTTCCTCTTACGTCGAAAATAAGGCCTTTAACGTCACTTGAAATCAAGTTCTCAACTGCAGTTTTAAACTGCGGTACTGTCTTACTGTTAAAGCTATAAATTTCAACATAACCAAAATTATCTATGGTATGATAAAACACTGACTGTGCGGTATAGTTAGAGTACTGTGCCGTAATATTAAGTGTTTCCTTATTTCTGATAACCTTTAGATTTACCTCTTGCCCAATTTCTCTTACAACAAGGGCCAATGCATCATTAAAAGATATTTTAGTAACGTCATTACCGTCTATTTCTATAATTTCGTCACCTTTTTGAAGTCCTGCTTTATCGGCAGAGGAACCGGATGCTACACTTTTAATACACATTGTATTATTATCAGGGTGCAAAAAAACTGTAATTCCCAACCCGTTTTCCATACCTACCAGTCTATTATTTCTACTGGTAGCATCATCTGTTTTATAGAAAGCTGCATATCTGTCATTAAGAGAACTAAGATAACCCTTCATTACTGCGTTTTCTATATCTGTAGAATTAACCTCGCCGTAGTAGTAATTATTGATATAGTAGTCAAGAAGCTTTAGTTTTAAGATTTTGCCGTCAAAAAAAATAAGCACAACAAACAAAACAGTAGTTAAAACAAAGGTTATAATTGCCGTTGTAACTACAGTTGAAATTGTGCTTTTTCTTTTTCTGCCAAATATTTTCATAAAACCTCTTAAATTAAAATTTGCGGGGGCAAATCTTGCCCCCTTGAATTTATTTTACTCTTACAAAATAATTTGATGGGTTGACCTGAACGCCGTTTTTAACGATTTCGAAATGCAAGTGCCAACCTGTAGACCAACCTGTTGAGCCTACGTATCCAATAACCTGACCTTTTTTAACGTTCTGTCCAACACTAACGGCAGTTCTGGACATATGGCCATATATTGTCTTATATGTGCTTCCCTGATAGGTACCATGAGAAATTGCAACGTAGTTACCATAACCGCCGCCACAGCCACAACTATAACTTTTACCATAATTGTGTGAGCAACCATTCTTAGAAATAGTAACTGTGCCATCCGCAGCGGCAACTATAGGTTTACCTTTAATGCCACTACTTGAAATATCAATGCCCTTATGGAAAGAGCCCCAGCGCGCACCATAGCCTGAATTTATTCTTGTAAATCCAGGTACAGGCCAAGTGAAAATTCCATCCTTAAACACCTTACTGTCACTTGAAGATGGAGCAGTCATTTTATAAAGCTCATTCTGCCATGCTTTAATTTGTGATTCAAGGCTTTTGTTTTCTGAATTTAACTGGCTGGTTTCATTATTGATAGTTTTAATTACTTTATTAACTGCGCCAACCTTCTCATCAAGCTCCGCCTCTTTTTCTCTAAGGGTTGCTTTTACCTTATTTTGCTCTTCTATGAGCTTTTTATTTTCGGCAGTTTTAGCTTCAATATCCTTAATAAGAGTTAACATATCTTCAACCATTTTTTTATCTCTTCTTGAGACATTTAAGGTAAGTTGAGATAACGCGATATAGTCAGCAAAGGTTTCCGCACCAAGTAAAACCTCTATGCCTCCGCCTGTGCCACCGCTCATATATATAGCTCTTATACGCTTTTTAAAGGCGTCTTTTGAAGCGTCTATTTTATCGTTGGTTTTCTTAATTTCTGCATCGTTAGCGGCTATTTTAGAATTGCACTCATTGATTTTTCTATTGCAAAGTTCAATCTGTGAATTCACTGCGCTGATTTGCGCATCAATAGCGGCTTTTATTTTAGATTGCTCGGCATTTTGCTTTTTAAGCTTTTTTATTTCTGCCTCTTTTTCCTTTGAAAGCTGCTCAAGTCTGTTAATTTCTGAGTTGATTTCTGACTGAGTAATTGCACTTGCTGTGCTAACAGGAAAAATAAAGGCGGTAGTTATCATTATAACCGAGAGCAAAACTGAAAGATGTCTTTTAAAGCTTAGTTTCATATTTCCTCCAAAATATTTAATACCGCAAAAACTATTTAAATAGCTGTAAACTCGCTTCCCTCTTTTTTCAGGTATTTACTTATCATAATAAGACTGCCTATTGCGCCTGCAAATAGTCCAATTATAACGAAAATACCAAAAATTTCCAAAGCAACAGATGAGAATTTTATAATTTCCATTACGCCCAGAGACTGAATTAAAGTTTCGGTAGCAACTCTGTAACAGAAATAAACTATTGCCATTGAAAGAACAGCAGATATAGTACCAATTACCATACCTTCGATTACAAAAGGTAATCTTATAAATGAATCGGTTGCGCCAACTGCCTTCATAATACCGATTTCGAGTTTTCTGTTATACATTGTTACTCGAATGGTATTTGAAACGATTACAAGAGAAATTACAAGAAGAATTGCAATAATCCAAACTCCTGCAACTCCTACACCGCTTTTAATAGCGTTAATCTTATCTGCAAGGTCAGACTGGGACTGTACTGAATCCACACCCTCTGTAGCCTCTATTTTAGCTAACGTCTCAGAAAATTTTGACATATCTTCTAAAGTGATTTTAGCCGCATCGGAAAGTGGGTTACCATACTCTTCGTCCAAAAAAGTAAAATATTCTTCTTTGCCCTCAAGCAAGGTCTTTTTAACGCTATCAAGACCTTCTTGACTTGAGATATATTCAACCTCAAGAACGTTATCAATTTCACCTAGTTTATCGCATAAAGCTTTAGCTTCTTCTTGGTTATGAATTAAATATGAGTCCTCAGATATTTCAGAGCTGCCTTCTGTAGAGGAAGCTGCAGATTCACCGTAACGAACTGAATTCTCATCATTAAAATACGCCATTATAACGTTTTGTTGTTCTAGGGTGCTTATAGCTTTATTAATGTTTTTTGTGATTAACAAAGCCATACCGATAAGCACCATACAGGCAATTAAAACGCCCACTGATGCCACAGACATAAGTCTGTTTGCCCAAACGTTCTTTACTCCCTCTGCTGTGAGGTATTTTAAACTTCTGGCTTTCATGCGCCTGCACCTCCTGCAGCATTATCGGCAACTATACGGCCTTCCTCAAGCATAATAACTCTATGCTGGAAGTCGCGAACCAGACTATGATCGTGTGTTACCATTAACACGGTTGTTCCCTGTCTGTTAATTTCTGTAAGCTTTGACACAATTTCATAAGAGAGATTTGGGTCAACGTTACCTGTAGGCTCGTCCGCAATAATAAGGCTTGGTTTATTTACCAGAGCACGAGCAAGTCCAACACGCTGTTGCTCACCACCGGAAAGCTGGTTTGGCATACTTCTTGCCTTATGGCCAAGGCCTACCATACTAAGCACCGCAGAAACGTCTTTGCGAACCTTTCTTGAAGATGCACCTATAACACGCATAGCAAAGGCAACGTTATCGAAAACGTTCATTGTTGGAATAAGTCTGAAATCCTGGAAAACGATTCCCATAGTTCTACGAAGCATTGGTATTTCTTTATGCTTGATTTTCATAAGGTCGTAACCATTAACCTTAAGAACGCCTGTGTTCGCCTCTTCTTCACGAACAATAAGCTTCATAAAAGTACTCTTACCTGCTCCTGAAGCACCAACTACGAAAACAAACTCACCTGGATTAATTTTAATATTTATATCATTAAGGGCATGTGTACCTGTTTTGTAGGTCTTAGAAACACCCTTGAACTCAATAATAGGTTTTGTGGATTGAAGATTTTCTAAACCGTTAATGGTAATTCGTCCTTTCAATTAGAATTTAATTGGATTTGACCTTAAGTACTTGTTAACCATCAAAGCAATTTTAAAGATAATTGCATGGTCAAATTCTCTAAGGTCAAGACCTGTGATTTTCTTAATTTTCTCAAGACGATAAACCAATGTGTTTCTATGAACAAATAGCTTTCTTGAGGTTTCAGAAACGTTAAGGTTATTCTCAAAAAATTTCTGAATTGTGAAAAGTGTTTCCTGGTCAAGGCTTTGAATAGAACCTTTTTTGAACACCTCTCTTAAGAAGGTTTCACAAAGGGTGGTAGGAAGCTGATAAATAAGTCTGGCGATACCCAAGTTATCGTAACTAACAATTGTTTTGTCTGTATCGAACACCTTACCAACCTCAAGAGCTGTTTGTGCTTCTTTGAAGGAACGAGCAAGGTCTTTAATGCTGTCAACTGTTGTACCGATTCCTATAGCTACGTGAGTATAAAACTCTCCGGAAAGTGTATCTGCAATAGAAAGTGCTAATTTTTCAATATGTTTAGGCTCGACGTTCTGTTTTGTTTCCTTGATAAGTGCAATATCATTTTCGTTTACGCTGATAATGAAATCCTTTGTCTTATCAGGGAATAGATTCTGTACTACGTCGTAGATAACAATATCAGTTGGTTCTGTAGTACGAATAAGGAGAACTGTTCTGGCAACGTCTGTATTGAAATGAAGCTCACGTGATTTTAAGTAAATATCTCCGGGAAGAATATTGTCCAAAATAACGTTCTTTATAAAGTTACTATGGTCATATTTTTCATCATAGTAAAATTTGATATTTAAAAAGGCAATTGCAATTACTGAACAATACTTTTTGGCAAGTGGGTCAACACCCTCAACAAAAGCATAGGAACCTGCACCCTGAGTACTGCTAATTGCTTTAAAGGTAAAATTGCCTAAAGTAAAGGTTTCGGTTAGTGAACCGGTTGCAAAATTCACGTCTATAACCTCGCCGATTTTGCCAAGTTCGCTACAAGCAATAATAGTACCGCTTTCGTCAACAACTCCTATAATTTTGTCAATAGCATCCTTCATCTGATGAATAACGCTTTGATATAAACGATTTGCCATTAATTAAACTTCCTTTCTCGTATTTACTTAAATCAATACTGTCCTTTATACATAACTATACAAGTATATTTTACACAAAACTGAGTGATTTTGCAAGTGAAATATTAATAAATGTTACAGAAAAATGACAAAAATCTTAAACTCATTTAATAAGTTTAAGATTTTTGCTAAATTTTACTATTATTTAAGAAAACCGTTAATAATTTCCTCTTCTGCTTCCTTTTCTGTGAGTCCCAAAGTCATAAGCTTAATTAACTGTTCTCCTGCAATTTTACCAATTGCTGCCTCGTGAATTAACTGAGCGTCTATATGGTTTGCAAGAATCTCCGGAATGGCGCTTACAGATGCATTGTCCATAATTATAGCATCACATTCTGTATGGCCGGAACAAGCGTTATTACCATTTATTTTGGAAATAAACAACTGTTTGGAATTATCTCTTGCAACAGAACGCGAAACAACGTGAGCCCCTGCGTTCTTGCCCCTTAAATCAACCTCAAAACTGGTTTTTGCATATTGATCGTTATGGGTCATTAATTTTTCCCCTACGATAAGGGTTGCACCTTCATCAATAATTGCAGTTGTATTTCTTTCGGTATTATCTACACCCTTAATCTGAGCAGTAACAAGCTCCATATAAGCGTTTTTGCTAAGTTCGATATGTGTAGTGGGGTTCATAACGTTTTTACCCGTACCCTCACTGCTGCCATAGTGTTTCTCAATATATTTAACCTTCGCATTTTCTCCTACAAAAAAGGAATGAATTCCACTATGTTCGCTATCATCCTTGCCGCCGTTATGAATTCCGCAACCTGCAACTATGGTAATATCACAGTCCTCGCCAATATGAAAATCATTGTAAACGAGTTCTTTCAGTCCGGTCTGGGAAAGAATTACCGGTATATGAATGCTCTCGTTTTTTGTGCCGGGTTTAATGTAAATATCGATACCCTGTTTGTCTTGTTTTTTGACAATTTCTATGTTTTCAGAAGAATTGCTGCCGTGTAGTTTTCCGTTAACTCTTAAAGAATAAGCACCCTGCGGAACCTCGTGTATGCCTGCAACCTCATTCAATAGATTTTTTTCAATAGAATTTAACATTTAAGCATCCTCCTCTGTAAATCTACAACCGGATTTTTGGTACAGTAGAGAAGGTAAAATTTCATCCTTGGTTCCTACTTTATCGATTCCACCATGCTTTAAAAGAACAATTTTATCGGCAATATTTAAGATTCTCTCTTGATGAGAAATTATTATAATACTTCCCTTTGTTTTTTCGTGCATTTTTTCAAATACTTTTATTAAATTATTGAAACTCCAAAGGTCAATACCTGCTTCAGGTTCATCAAAAACTGAAAGTTTTGTACCACGAGCATTAATCATAGCAATTTCAATTCTTTTAAGTTCTCCACCTGAAAGAGATGCGTTAACCTCGCGGTCAATATAATCTCTTGCACAAAGCCCTACTTCAGAAAGATACTGACAGGCGGCTGCGGCAGAAAGTGACTTGCCAGAAGCTATTGAAATTAAGTCCTTTACAGTTATTCCTTTAAATCGTACAGGCTGCTGAAAAGCAAAGCTTATGCCTAATTTTGCGCGGTCTGTAATAGACATATTTGTAATATCTACGTCGTCAAATAAAATCTTACCGCTTGTTGGAAGTATTATTCCTGAAATTAATTTAGCAATAGTAGATTTACCACTGCCGTTTGGACCGGTAATAGCAACAAATCTTTCGTCTATTTCTAAATTAATGTCTTTTAGTATCTGTATATCTCCTACGCTATAGGAAACATCAATAAGTTTAAGCATTAAGTTCCTCCATAAAAAATCAAACTATATATTCAATTATAAGCGTTTGTTTATTTTATGTCAATGTTATTATGCGTTTTATTGCATAAAAAAATCAACCATCTTTCGATGGTTGATTTTAAAATTTATTAGTCTTCTACGTCGCCTTTAAAGCTTTTTTCAAGATTTGAAAAATATACTTTTGAAAGAACAACCAGAGAAGCTGCTGCAAGTAAGACTGTTGCTAAAACTGCAACTGAAACAGTTCTGCTCTCAACTGAATCGTTAGAAGCGCCTAATGATTCTATAGCGAAGAGTTTTGCTTTTTCAGACTTGGTTGATTCTGTCTTTTCAGTTTCACCAAGGCTATAGAAGTAGTCATAGTCATTAGTCTTATTTGTGTCATCCATAACTCCGTCTGCAGGTAGGATGAAGAAATCGTCGAAGAAGATTCTAGCATTACCTGTGGTACGGATACCAATCCAAGGTGTCTTTGCCTTGAACTTACAGGTGTATACTGTCCATTCTCCTACTTCCTTGGTTTGATAGTCAATTAACTTTTCTGCGCCAAGGTTTGGATCTTGATAATCCGGCCATGTGTAATGAACTAAGGAAATAGTTGCCTTAGTATTAGCCACGTCGGATGCAACCCAGAATCTGATCTTGTATTCTTCGCCAACTGCAACAGGGTCATCTGCGTTAAGGATGAAATCTTCTTCCTTATCAGTTTTACCAAGACGGAGCATTGCTTTACCGCCGCCATGAACCTTATCACCGGTGTAATCAAGAACACCTGGACGATAATACTGATAATCTGAAGAGAAGTCATACTCTGTGTTAGAATAGTTCTCGAAGTTCTGAGATACAGAGTTGGTAATCCACTTAGCGTATAAGCCAATATCTTCTACTGGGAAAATACCAAAGTCATATTCGATGTTATAGTTAGAGAATACATACCAACCATCGAAGAAGTAACCTTCTCTCTCAGGAACCGGTAATGTTACAGGAGAAGAAGCAATGCCTTTCATTTCAGGAATCTTAATGTCTTCTGTTCCTGTAAAGAATGAAATTGTTGAGTAAACATCCTTATCATCACTGAACTTAGCAGCATTAGCAAAGCCTCTAAGTACAGGTGTTCCGCCGTTAACAGTCATCCATACGTTTTCGAAGTCAAATCCCTTCATATAGGTCTTTGCTTCGTCACCACGCATCTTGGTGTAATCAAGAGGATCAATGTTAAGAGCATTAGAACCATAGTAGTAGCAATTATCAACTGAACCTTCTGGCAGTTTATCCTCTCTTGATTTGGTTGTCTTAAAGTAAGGAATTCTTGAGAATCTAGTCCAAGTAGACTGTGGCTTAGCATAACAGTTTTTGAAGTAGAATGGATGTGAAACTGAGCCGTAAGAACCATTACCTATAAATGCACCGCCATCAGTAGCAGTACGATTAATAAATACGTTAGAATAGCAATCACTAAATTCTACCTTAACCTTTGCGTTTGCTATAAAGCCTCCTGCATAAGTAGGTGAGCTAATCTCAACAGAATCTGAAACAAAGCATTCACTAAACTTGATTGCATTAAATTCTTCTGCAGTCTTTTTCTCGCTTTTTGTTCTTTCAACAGAACCTACAAATGGTGAAACAAAAACCATACCTGAACAGGTGTTAGAAACATAAGCATCAGATATACCAAGTCTCTTAATAGTTGCACCTTCGTTAATTCGTGGAATAAGACCTGTTCCGGCGTATCCCTCATTAATATTAGTGTACATACCATAAATCACGTGATAATCACCATCAAGATGTCCTGCAAAATATCTTACAACACCGTTTTCAAATATACCAACTGAAAGCCATTGGTTAAGCGCACCTTTCTCCTTCCAATTATCTTTTGAAACATCGTTAAGATAAATATCTTCGGTAATCTTGAAGTATAAGTCTTGAGTATTTGCAAGACTCATAGATTCAAGTGAGAATCTGTAGAGTTGTTCTGCAGTTTCAATGATGTATGGTTCTTCTTCTGTACCGATACCTCTAGCATACTTATTAGCTATAGCACCAGACCAAACCTTACCAGGTGTACCCATTGTTGCATCGTCAGAGAAGTCAACACAACCATCATAGGATGGAAGACCGTTCTTGTTAGTCTTCATCTTATTCCAATTTAATTCAGGCATTGCGGCTTTTGCAGCAGAACCAATCATTTCTTCAGATTTAACAATTTTAATGTCAGCATCCAGGTCACGTGCATTATTGTCTTTTTGGGAAACATCAGAATATACTGCATATAATACACCTGTTAACTGACCAACTGCATTAACTCCTTTAGATATACAGTTCGAAACAATTATGTTACCCCAGCTATCTGCAACAATACCGCCAATCATCCTAGATGATGGCAATCCGCCAATTAATTCACCCTCAAATGTACAGTAATCAACTACGCACATACCGATACTGGAACCGCCGATGATACCACCAATGCCGTAGCAAGTATCTACAACAGCGTTGGTTATGTTACATCCTGAAATTCTAACAAGGCAATTGTGAGTTGTGCTACCTACAAGTATACCAGCAGTGTTGTTAGGACTTGCAATATAGCACTTATCAATATTAATGTTAGAAATTGTTGCCTGAGCATTAACTTTTTGAATTAATCCAACAGCAGAGGATGAATTAGTGTTATCAATATAGAGTCCTGTAATTGTATTTCCTCTACCATCAACATGACCTATAAATTCATTGCCTTTTAGCCAATCAGTATTTAGGTCAGATGTGTACCAATCAGGTGCAGAAGCATCGTTGATAACAAGGTCCTCAGTAATAACAAACCAATGCTCTTCGGTTTGATAGTCAACGATCATCTTAACAAGACGCTCTACTGTGTCGATTTCCCATGGATTATCTGCAGTACCATCACCGCCTGCGAAGGTAAATGCCTTACCGCCTGACCAAGCTTCACCTACAACACCGTTGTAGTTGTAAGGAAGAACGATACATTCAGGATAATCGTTTGCTCTTGCTTTCCACTGTTTAGCCTTGAGTTTCATATTATCAACAGCGTCTTTGCCCATCATTTTTTCAGTAGTGATATAATAGAGTCCGCCGCCACGTGTGTTTTCATATGTGTCTCTGTCGCGCTTATAACCGAATGCATAGGTTTCGTCCCAGTCGGTATAAACGTTTGTGAACACAGGGTCACCATGCTGCATAGCAATTGGAAGACCAGAAACAAAGCAGTCGTTAAATTTAACTGTATACCTACCGCCGTCCCAGTTGGTCCAACCATCAGAGTAAAGACCACCATAAATAAAGGTTGAGTCAGATGAGTTCGGAACATGTATAAATTCCATATTGTAAACTGCGCAATTTGAAACAGTTACTCTAGCATTGTTAAAGAAACGTCCAAATAATCCGCCTATTGCAGCGTCGTTCTTAACCTTAAAGTCATGAACAACGCAGCCTGAAACTGTAACGTCAGTTTTGTTCTGAAGACCACCAAAAAGAACACCGATGTCGGCTGTACCGGTACCAATACGTGCACCGCCGCTTACATAACCATAGCTTAGGTTAATGTTGGAAACTGAACCACCTGAAGCAATCTGCTTAATAAAGCCGGTGCTCTGCCATGATGATGGTACGGTTTTACATACTAAGTATAGACCGGTAATTTCTTTGTGGTTACCATCAAGGTGACCTACAAATACATTATCTGCAGACCA
>JAZNBQ010000030.1:0-7053 GCA_045587065.1 Acutalibacteraceae bacterium
ATATGGCAGGCAACTGCATTATTGACGATAAGGTAGTAAGAAAGGCTTCTTGCGACGAAATTGTAAGAAGATACTATACCACTCTTTGTGAGCATAAAAAGGGTAAAGCTTCCGAAGACGAAGTGTATAAAATTGAACTGCTTATGAAAAAAGCAGGGGTTACAGAGCAAGACAGAAGCGTTGTTTCTCCTGCTCTTACAAAGGCAGAGTTAACAGGTCATCCTGCTGCTGCTATGGAGCTTAACGACGGCAAGATTATTACAGGTAAAACAACCGAACTTTTAGGAGCCTCTTCTGCTCTTGTGCTTAATGCATTAAAGGAACTTGCAGGCATTGATGATAGCGTTCATTTAATTTCCCCTTCTGTTATAGAGCCTATTCAAAGACTTAAAACCGAGCATTTTGGCAACCGCAACCCACGACTTCATACCGACGAGGTATTAATTGCGCTTTCCATTTGTGCTGCACAGGATGAAAATGCAAAACTGGCAATGGAACAACTTGAAAAGCTTCGCGGCTGTCAGGTTCACTCCACTGTAATTCTCTCACAATTTGATGAGAAGGTATTTAAGCGCCTTGGCGTAAACGTTACCTGCGAACCCGCCTATCAAAAATCCAAAGGGTAAAGATTTATGATAAGCAGTATGGGAACTACCTGTTGTTTTACTGGGTACAGACCTGAAAAGTTTCCTTTTGAGCTTTATAGTGACACAAAAGAATATCTGGATTTTGAAAATAAAGTTTATTCCGCAGTTTTTTCTCTTGCAAACGAAGGCATCACAAAATTTTACTGCGGAATGGCAATGGGCTTTGACATTATAGCCGCTCAGGCGGTTTTAGCTTTGAGAGAAGCAAAGCAAGACACGGCCATAGAACTTGTTTGTGTAAAACCTTTTGAGGAACAAAGCAAAAACTTTTCGGATTTCTGGAAAGAAAAATACGAGGAAATCATAAAACAGGCTGACAGTGTAATTGTAATGGGGAATAGCTATTATAAGGGCTGCTTTCATAAAAGAAATTGCTATATGGTAGATAGCAGCGACGTTGTTTTAACCTTTTTCGACGGACAAAAGGGAGGAACCGGCAGTACTTTATCTTATGCTAACAAAAAGGGCAAAAGAATAGTCAATATTGCACAGTATGGAGTGCAAATGTTTTTTGCAGAAGAGGAAGAAATATATGAAATTATTGAAGACGAATTTTAATATTCGTCTTTTTTTTAACAAATTACAAAAAAACTATTTACTTATTAAGAAAAAAGTAGTAAAATAAATACTGTATGAGATGCAACATTAAATTCTCAATGTAAAAAAACAAGGAGGAAATTTTCATGGCAAGAAAATTCAAAACCATGGACGGTAACAACGCTGCGGCACATGTATCATATGCCTTCACAGAAGTTGCGGGAATTTACCCAATTACTCCGTCCAGTCCTATGGCTGACTATGTTGACCAGTGGTCTGCTCAGGGACTTAAAAACATTTTCGGAACAACAGTAAAGGTTGCCGAAATGCAATCCGAAGCAGGTGCTTCAGGTACAGTTCACGGTTCATTGGCAGCAGGTGCTTTAACTACCACCTACACTGCATCACAGGGACTTCTTCTTATGATTCCCAACATGTATAAAATCGCAGGTGAATTACTACCTTGCGTGTTCCACGTATCAGCACGTTGCGTAGCTTCACACGCGCTTAACATTTTCGGAGACCATTCTGACGTTTATGCTTGCCGTCAGACAGGTTTTGCAATGCTTGCAGAAACCAATACACAGGAAGTTATGGACTTAGGCGCAGTTGCACACCTTGCAACTATTAAGAGCAGAGTTCCTTTCATCAACTTCTTTGACGGATTCCGTACCTCTCACGAGATTCAGAAAATCCAGGTTTGGGATTTTGAAGACCTTAAAGAAATGTGTGATATGGACGCTGTTGACGCTTTCAGAAAGCGTGCTTTAAACCCAGAGCATCCTGTAATGCGCGGTTCACACGAAAACGGAGATATCTTCTTCCAGCATCGTGAGGCTTGTAACAAATATTATGATGCAGTTCCTGCAATTGTTGAAGAGTACATGGACAAGGTTAATGCTAAGCTTGGTACTGACTATAAACTCTTTAACTACTACGGTGCTCCTGATGCAGAGCGTGTTATCGTAGCAATGGGCTCTATCTGTGACGTAGCAGAAGAGGTTATTGATTACTTAACCGCTATGGGCGAAAAGGTTGGTCTTGTAAAGGTTCGTCTGTATCGTCCTTTCAGCGCAGAGAAACTTTCTGCAGCTATTCCTGCAACAGCTAAAAAGGTAGCAGTTCTTGACAGAACTAAGGAACCAGGCGCACTTGGTGAGCCATTATACTTAGACGTTGTTGCTGCTCTTTCTGCAATGGGTAGAAATCTTAAGGTTACAGGCGGCCGTTATGGTCTTGGATCTAAAGATACTCCTCCTTCAAGCGTATTTGCAGTATTTGATGAGCTTAAGAAAGACGAGCCTAAGGCTCAGTTTACTATCGGTATTACCGATGACGTAACAGGTCTTTCACTCCCAGAGAAAGAAGCTCCAAACACTGCAGCAGAAGGCACTATCGAGTGCAAGTTCTGGGGTCTTGGCGGTGACGGTACCGTTGGTGCTAACAAAAACTCCATTAAAATTATCGGTGACCATACCGACAAATACGTTCAGGCATACTTCCAGTATGACTCTAAGAAAACAGGTGGTATAACTGTATCTCACCTTCGTTTCGGCGATAAGCCAATCAAAAGCCCATACTATATCAATAAAGCAGACTTTGTTGCTTGTCACAACCCATCTTACGTAATTAAGGGCTACAAGATGGTTAACGACGTTAAACCTGGTGGTATTTTCCTTATTAACTGCCAGTGGTCTGCAGAAGAGCTTGACGCTCACATGCCTGCAGAAGCAAAACGCTATATTGCAAAGAACAACATTCAGCTTTATACCGTTAACGCTATTGACCTTGCCGCTCAGATTGGTATGGGCAAGCGTACAAATACAATTCTTCAGTCTGCATTCTTTGCTCTTGCTAACATTATGCCAAGTGAAGACGCAGTTAAATACATGAAGGATGCTGCAACAAAATCTTACCTCAAGAAAGGTCAAGATATCGTTGATATGAACCATAAGGCAATTGATGCCGGTGCTACTGCTTTCGTTAAGATTGACGTACCTGCTGCTTGGGCAGATGCTGCAGATGACACCGCTAAGGTTGTTGAAAATGGTCCAGAAAAGCTTGTTAAGATGGTTGACACCATTATGAAGCCTGTTGCAAAAATGCAGGGTGATTCACTACCTGTTTCTGCATTTGTTGATTATGCAGACGGTACATTCGAGCAGGGTGCTTCCGCTTACGAAAAACGCGGCGTTGCCGTTATGGTTCCTGAGTGGAATAACGAAACCTGTATCGGTTGTAACAAGTGCGCATTTGTTTGCCCACATGCAACAATTCGTCCATTCGCATTAAGTGCAGACGAAAAGGCTAATGCACCTGAAGGCATGAAGTTTGCAGTTAAGGAAAAACTCGTTACAAACAAGGGTTATTCTTACGCTCTTACTGTATCTCCTATGGATTGTATGGGATGCGGAGTATGTATCGGCGTTTGTCCTACTGCTTCTCTCAAGATGGTTCCTCGTGAGAGCCAGGAAGCAGAGCAAGAAGTATTTGATTACTGTGTTGCTACTGTTACAGAAAAAGAGGGAATTGCTTCTCCTGCTAATATTATTTCCAGCCAGTTCAAGAAACCTTTACTTGAGTTCTCAGGTTCTTGCGCAGGTTGTGCAGAAACATCTTATGCTCGTTTAATTACACAGTTGTTTGGTGACAGAATGTACATCAGTAACGCAACAGGTTGTTCTTCAATTTGGGGCGGTCCTGCTGCAACATCTCCATACACTGTAAACAACGAGGGTCATGGTCCTGCTTGGGCTAACTCTCTCTTCGAAGACAACGCAGAGCATGGTCTTGGTATGTATCTTGGCCAGAAGGCTGTTCGCGACCAGCTTATTGCTGAGGTTGAAGAAATGGCTAAGTCTGACAAGGCTTCAGAAGAATTCAAGGCAGCAGCAGCTAAGTATCTTGAAACCGCAAATGACGGTGAAGCAAACGCAGCAGCTACAACTGCTCTTGTAGCAGAGCTTGAAAAAGCAGCTAAGGCAGGTTGTCCTGCAGCTCCTGCAATTCTTGCTAAGAAAGAATACCTCTCCAAGAAATCTGTATGGATTTTCGGTGGAGACGGATGGGCTTACGATATTGGCTTTGGCGGTCTCGAGCACGTACTTGCTTCCGGTAACGACGTAAACATTATGGTATTTGATACCGAGGTTTACTCTAACACCGGCGGACAGGCTTCAAAGGCTTCTCAGATGGGCCAGGTTGCTCAGTTCGCAGCTGCAGGTAAAGCTATTGCTAAGAAGTCTCTTGCAGAGATTGCAATGTCTTATGGCTATATCTACGTTGCTCAGATTGCTATGGGTGCAGACCAGAACCAGACCCTAAAGGCAATTAAGGAAGCAGAAGCATACAACGGACCTTCACTCATTATCGGTTACGCTCCTTGCGAAATGCATAGCATTAAGGGCGGTATGGTTAACTGCCAGAAAGAAATGAAGAAGGCTGTTGACTGCGGATACTGGAATATGTTCCGTTTCAATCCTGCTGCTAAGGCAGAGGGCAAGAATCCTCTCACTATCGACAGTAAGCCTGCTACTGCAGATTACAAAGAGTTTATACTTGGTGAAGCACGTTATGCATCACTTACACGTTCCTTCCCAGAACGCGCAGAAGAACTCTTCGATAAGGCTGCAGAAAATGCTAAAGCTTCAAGGGAACATCTTGAAAAACTTGCTGAGCTTTACGGCAAATAAACAAAACTAAGAAAGCCCTCCAGAAATCTGGAGGGCTTTTTCTTATCTTTTTTTATTTTTTTCTAAGCTCTAAAAGTAACATTAAAAGCGAAATGATTACAAATAAAGCGGAGAATAAAACTATTATTAATAAGCTCCCATTTACAAAACTACAAAGGAAACCATAAATAGATTTTGAAAGAATTGCAACATGAGAAATTTTATTTGTAATAAGTAGCACTAAAGGAATAATTCCTGAAAGAAGACCTGCTCCCAAAAAGGAAGAAAAAGAATAAAACAGAAAATTCTTTCGGTCAACAAGTCTTAAAATAAAAACCAGAGCAACAACTACAAGTAGGGCAGACGCTGCTATTCCAACTATTATAACCTTGGAAAGAGTTTTAATAATTTGGCCTAAAAACTGAAGAATAGAAGGACTACAATATCTGATATAAATGTTGCAGCATTCTTCAGTAAGGGTTTTTATAGCTGTCTGTGTTTCCTTGCTTATAGAAACAAAATTTTCATTAGCGTAATCATTAATGTCTTTTGACAGAGTTTCTTTAATTGAAGAAAAATCAGGTTTGGCGCCACCTTGAAAACTTTGGGCTATAGCAGAATTAAAAAGCTCTGCAACTTGCGACTGTGATACCTTGTCATCAAAAAAATCTTCAGGCAAACCGCTTGGTATTGCTAGGTCAGATAACGCTTCTTTAATTTCTATTGCCGCTTTATCTGCGTATTTTGACTTTTCGGTTACACCTTTAATAAAATTGGCGCTGGAGATTATTTTTGCCGAAAGGCAAATGTTAAGACAGGCAAGAGCAAAGGTGAGTATAAATGCTACTAAAATTGCTATAACGCTTTTTGCAATTTGTTTGTTTTTTTCATTCATGTCAGCCACCATCCTTACTCGTCCAATAAAATTTTAGGTCCGCTTACAAGCTTTGCAGTAACGTAATAACGATTTGGGGTAAGACCTAAAGCGTTAAATGGGTAACAGGTGTAAAGCACAAGAGTTTCTTCAGTAGCTTCAAGATTATAAGCAGAAGAATCATTTTTGTTTTTTATACTGGTGCTTGAAACTGCATACTCATATATACCATAATTGGTTTTAACAGTAATCTTGTCGCCAAATTTTAAAAACTGCAAACAGTTAAAGTAGGTGTTGTTGTGGGCAGAAATTAAAATTGTGGTGCCTTCTCCGGGGAAATGACTGCCTATATAATGTCCGGCACCGCGGCGTAAAATACTGTTAGAATCCCCAAAATAAAGGGGGATATCATGAAGAGTGTTATTGGCATTAATATTGATAACACCATATTTTGTACCGCTTAATGGGTACTGAACCTTGCTGGATGGAATAGTATCGGTATAACCTTCTAAGGTTACTCCATTGTAAATATCATTATTAATTTCTTCGTCTCTGTTAAGTTCTGCACTTGAGAACATGCTAAACCCATCAGATACTAATTTTATCATTGGGTTGAAGGTGAGAAGAAGAAACAAAAGTCCAAAAACTAAAAAGGCTAACGGTAACAAAATATGCCCCGTTAGCCTTTTATTAAACCTTAACTTCAATTATTTAAGTAGACCTAATTTTTTAGATGCAACAAAAGCAACACCTAAAACAACAGCTACAGAGGAAAGAATAATTGCCATAGTAGAGAAATCAACGTCTGCGCCAGTAGTCTTAACTATAGGAGCAGCGTCAAAGAGGGTAGCACCGGTTTCGTCAGCAACGATGGTAACGTCTTTTCCGTCATAGGTAAGGGTTGCTTCAACAACAGCGCAAGCTTTTTTACCTAAATCAAGAATTTCTGTTTTATGGCTCTGAGCCAAAACTTTAAGGTCGGTAGTATTTTTAATATTTGTGTCCTTAATGAGTTCTGTACCCTCGTCAATGTAGCCAAGGATTTCATCAGCCTGAGCTTTTGAAACTTCAATAGTTTTAAAATAATTTTCTGCCTGGGTTACGTAGTTGTCAGGGATTTTAACCTGAACACCGTTCACGGTAACTTTTTCCTTTAAAGCAGTAATAATTCTTTGCTCATCTGCATTAAGTGCAGCAGCAGCGCCAACACTAAGGCTCATAGGAACTAAAAGAATTGCTATGCACAAGAGAATTGCGAATAATTTTTTCATATTTCTAATACCTCTTTCCTAAATGTTCCGATTAAGTCGGTACTTATACATCT
>JAZNBQ010000031.1:0-25493 GCA_045587065.1 Acutalibacteraceae bacterium
AATCCGTTAATAGCAACTTTAACCATTGGAATAACCTCCTAAAATTTTCTTTTTATATTTTACCCTAAATAATTGTTTTTTGCAAGTAGTTCGTTGAAAATTTAACAATATTTTTTAGAAAATCAGTATTTTTGTTAAAATATGGTCATTAAACATTGAAAAAGAGAGTGAAATTAGTGCAATTTAACCCCGCAAACAAGGAAAGGTATGCCGCCGTTTTACGAAATATAATTGCAAATCGTTTGATAAATGAAAAAGATATATTAAAAAACCTAAAACTTTTAAAAATAATTTCGGTTTTCTCTGCCCTTAACAGAGAGAAAATAATGGAAAATGTGAATTTGCCAAAAAACATCCAAAATCTTTTAAATAAAGCCTATTTAAAATACAAAGAACAGGGGAAATTTTTAAATTTTGCATTTCAAGGAAACCAAAACTACCAAATAGATTATAATCTTTTAAAGCTTTTGATTTTGGAACTTGTTTCATCTCCCATAAAAGATGAGTGTTTCTTTAAAGGAATATTTTTAGAAAATCGAATAATTTTTGTAGTTAAAAAGGCAGAGCAAACCCAAATAGCAAAAGCACTTATAAAAAAACTAAATGGCATAGTTTTAAAAGAAAGGACAGAAAGCAACTTTGCAGTTATGCTTTCTGCCCCTTGTATTTTAAAAACGGAAGATTCAATTGAAGATACCGAGGATTTTAAAAATCCTTTCTCCACTGTTAATATTATGCTTTTTCGATAATTTTTTCGGCACATTTAATGCCGTCTACCGCCGCAGACATAATGCCACCTGCATACCCTGCACCCTCTCCGCAAGGGTAAATACCTTTAATGTTTACACAAGTCAAATCTTCTCCTCTTAAAATTCTCACAGGAGAGGAGCTTCTGCTTTCAGGAGCCGTAATAACCGCACCATCATTTGCAAAACCTGAAATTTTCTTATTAAACGCTAAAATGCCTTTTTTAAGGGAGTCTGTTATAAAATCAGGGAAAATAGAACTGATTTTGCAGTAAAGGGCATTGGGAAGAACGCTTGGTTTAACGGTAGCCTCACATTCTTTATCATACAAAAAACTGCCAAGGGTTTCCACAGGAACGCCTTTGCCCTGTGTAATGTTATAAGCTGCACTTTCAATTTTCTGTTGAAATTTCACACCTGCAAGAACGTCATCGCCGTCAAAATCAGAGGGTTTTACCTCGGTTAAAACCGCACTGTTTGCGTTTTCGCCGTCTCGCGCAGAATAACTCATGCCGTTAACCGCAAGTCTAGCTTCTTCACTGGAAGCATTAACCACAAAACCGCCGGGACACATACAAAAGGTGTAAACACCTCGTCCGTTTTCAAGATGTGTGGCGAGTTTGTAGTCGGCTGCAGGAAGATAAGGACTATCGCAAAAATCTCCGTATAATGCGCGGTTTATGTCACTTTGTTTATGCTCAATTCTAACCCCTACTGCAAAGGGCTTTCTGACCATCTCTATTCCAAGGTCTTTTAACATACCAAAGGTATCTCTTGCCGAATGACCAATGGCTAAAATTAAATCTTCACAAGGAAGAATATATTCTTTTTCGTTTTCGCAAACTTTTAATTTAGATACCTTGTCACCTTCAAGATTAATGCCAATAAGTTTGTTGGAAAACCTTACTTCTCCGCCAAGAGAGATTATTTTGTTTCGAATGTTTTTAACTACACACTTTAAAATATCTGTTCCAATATGAGGCTTGGCATCGGTTAAAATATCTTCTTTGGCGCCGTTTTCTGTAAAAACATTAAGTACCGCGCCGCATCTGATATCTTTAATTCCTGTAGCTAACTTTCCGTCAGAAAAGGTTCCTGCACCGCCCTCGCCAAACTGAACGTTGGATTCCGTATCAAGCTTTCCGCCTTGCCAAAAGCTTTCAACGTCCAAAAATCTTTCGTCAACAGCCTTGCCACGCTCTAAAACAATAGGCTTTAAGCCTGCAACTGCCAATGTGTATGCCGCAAACATACCTGCCGGACCAAAACCTACAACAACAGGACGAGAAGAACTTTTTATGTTGGTTGCAAACTTATATTCTTTTGTCTTATAAATTTGTGCGGATTTAAGTCTGCGAGCTATCTTTTCCTCATTTCCCACTACCGAAATAAGCACCGAGCAACAAAAATGAATATCTTGTTTTCTTCTGGCATCAATGCTTTTTCTGTAAAGAGTGGCAGAAGCAATATTAAGCCCCTTTAGTTCAGGGGCTTTTTTTATTTCTTCTTTTAAATTGCTAAAATCAGTAGACAAAGGAAGTTTTACATTTGTTACAAGTATCATATTTCATCTAAATCTAATTTTTTTTATGTTTAAAATCTAAAAAGAAAACAATTCCTGCAACGGCAATAAGGATTGCAAACACACTGAAGAGAATAATTATTAACAAAGTTTTATTAGATTTTGTATTTTGTTGACCTTCACTTTCTATGCTTTCCTCATAGGTTGATACATTGTCACCGCTAACATTATTTATTTCGGAATTGCTAGTTATATTTTGTTGGTTGTTTGCGGGTCTGCTTTGAACACCCGGATTTTCTTTTGATGGAGTAGATGAACTTTTTGTACTGTCAGGCTTATTTTGGGTGTTGTTACCTGTATTTTGTGAAGTAGACGAACTGGTAGTATTGCCACTGGGATTGTTTTGGGTGTTGTTACCTGTGCTTTGTGAAGTAGATGAACTGGTAGTATTGCCACTGGGTTTGTTTTGGGTATTGCCACTGGGTTTGTTTTGGGTGTTGCCACTGGGTTTGTTTTGAGAATTATTATCGCTTTTTGTTATGCCCTTAATGAAATCTGCAAGTTTTGTTGCATAGGTTTCTTGAGTATCAAGATTAGGATGTCCATTGCCCCCCGAAGTGTTTTTTGGCAATGCTAAAGAGTAAAATCCTAAGTCGGCACCGCCTGCCTCTTTAATCACGCTGGTAATAAGGGAATCTGCACCACTGGTCATCATACCGTGAATCCAAATTATTTTAGCATTGGGTTGTTTTTGCTTTACAAGGTCAAGCATTTTTTTAAATTCTTCTTTTACATAATCCAGGCTTTTACCACAAGACTTATAGGTATTAATGTCGTTTGTACCAAGGGCTAAAACAACAATGTCAGGAGAAGGGTTAAAATTATAATTTTTAGTAGTATCCGAAAAATATCTTAATTTTGGATATACTGTTTGCATTGAAACGGGATTTTTGCCCCAACCTATTCCATCACTTGCGGTTATACCGCTATTGGCAATTATAGAGTAATCGGCATTAAGTTTTTTAGCCGTTAAATAAGGCCAACCTCTGGTAGCGTCCTGGTAAAGAGGAGCACCCTCGGTTCCCAGGTTACCGGTTGTCAAACTGCCATAACTCGCAGTAACGGAATCTCCTATAAATTCCACATAAAGTTCATTTTTGTTTTCTGCCGCTAAAATCTCACCGTTTAGCGTAATGCTTTGAATTCCAAAGGCACCATGTGAGGCCTCTGTTTGTTTGAGAATTTCAATGGTATGAACACCCGATGGCAGATTTTCAGCAATGGTAAAGGTGCTTGTTCCGCTTTTTGAAATTCTAAATGGATAATTTGTTGAATTTGATTTCCAATTGCTTGAACTGTTGTCGGCAGGTATACGTTGATTTTCATACTGAACTACACCGTCAACAATAACAGTAAAGTATAAACCATAGCTTGAAGAGGTTGAGATTCGAGTGGTATTTAATTTAATAGAAACGTCACCTGAACAATTAGCCTTAAATTTTATGCCGGAAGCAGACCAATCTAAAAAAAGTGCGTTGTCAACAATTTCGGTTCTTCCTTGGCTTATGTATTTGCCTTTAAGGTCGGTAATATTAAAGGTAGTTGTTGCTGCAAAAGCAGGAACAGTAAAAGAGCTTATCAGTAAAAACATGCAAAGGAAGAAAACTATAATTTTTTTCATAATAATACACCTCTTATTTTATATATCCAACGGCAGATTTTGCCGCTAAAATTCCACTGCTCCATGCCCATTTTAAGTTGAAGCCGCCGCAGTCTCCGTCAATGTCAAGAATTTCTCCGGCTGCAAAAAGACCCGGAATAATTTTTGACATCATAGTTTTACTGTCAAATAACGAGGTAGCAAGACCACCTGCAGTAACCTGAGAGTTAACAAAACCGGTGTGCCCCAAAACCTTGAATTTAAAGGATTTAAGGGCGTCCGCAATTTTTTCTATGTCCTTTTTGTCGAGACTGCACACTTCTTGAGAAAGTTTGAATCCGCAGTATTTTAAAACAACCTGTCCCAGTCTCTTATTTAAAAGACCTGTAAAAAACTCTTCAAGACTGCGCTCTTTAAGTGTTTGCACTCTGTTTTCTAAAAGGGTTAAAAGCTCTGCTTTGCTTTTGTCAGAAAACAGGTCAAGAAAAATATAATATTCGCCTTCGTCTCTGAACGCATTTCTTGAAATTTGCATAATAGGGGGGCCCGAAAGACCATAATCGCAGAAAAGTACCTCGCCAAACTCTTGACGTACCAAAAAATTTTCTTTGTAAAGACCTGCTAAAGCATCAATTTTAATACCCTTTAGCTGTTTTACAAAATCGGTTTCGGTCTTTATCTGCACAATAGCAGGGGAGGCCTTAACTCCCTTGTGACCTAAGTCTTTGAGCAGTCGGTAGACCGAGCCGTCGGAGCCTAACTTTTCGCCACCTGAAAAAAGACCTGCGGCAACAATAAGAGCCTTGGTATGTATTTGGAAGCCCTCGCCTGAAACAGTAAAGATTTTACCTTTCTTTATTTCTTTTACTGTATGAGAGCAAAGAATTTCCACACCAAGTCTTGCACACTCAAAGCGCAAACAGTCTACTACAGACGATGCCTGAAAGGAAGAGGGGTATAGTTTACCGTTTTCCTCAGAAAACTCTATACCAATAGCAGAAAAGAAATCTTTTATCTTCTCATTAGAGAACGTGTCTAATGCAAAGCCGGCAAAAGAGGTATCTTCTCCGTGAAAACGAGCAAGAGATTCGTCGGTATTAGAAATATTACATCTTCCGTTTCCGGTAGTAATAAGCTTTTTGCCAACGCGGTCAAGCTTTTCTAAAACGGTTACCGAAAGATTAGGGTTTTCTTTTTTGGCGGTAATGGCAGAGGCAAGTCCTGCCGCGCCACCGCCAATAATTAAAAGGTCTTTTAAATCAGACATTTTTCACCTCTAAAATTTAAAGATAATACCAATAACTGCGCCAATGCCGATATATACAATAGGATGCTTTTTAAATTTAAAAACGCCAAAAAGCATAAGGGCAAAAAGCACAATTTCTTTAATATTAACAACTTCTAAAAAGGTTACGCCGCTAAAGTTGAAGAAGATAGGAAGAGCTACCCTTAAAAGAGAAATTGCCAAAAGACCAATAACAGCAGGCCTTAGTGAATAAAAAACGTCGTTTACAATTTTGTTCTCTTTAAATTTTTCTAAGAACTTTGCAACTATTAAAATAACAATAATGCTGGGGAGTATAAGGGAGAGGGTAGCCACAATGCCACCTAAAATTCCTAAAAGAGGTCCACCCTCAAGAAGTCCTGCCCTGTAACCTGCGTAGGTTGCCATATTTACGCCAATAGGACCGGGGGTAGACTCGGAAATAGCAATCATATCGGTAAGCTCGCTCTGAGTGTACCAGTCATATCGGTTTGCAATGTCCATAAGAAAAGGAATGGTTGCAAGTCCGCCGCCTATGGCAAAAAGACCGGTCTTAAAGAACTCGAAGAATAAATATATAAAAGTCATATTATTTATCCTCCTTTTTATCAGTAACCGCTTTGAAAATCACACCTGCAACGGCAGCAGCAATAATCACCATAATAGGAGAAATAAAGTCCACAAAGAAAATAAGAATAAAAGAAATAAGGGCTACAGCGCCTGTAAAAATATCTTTTATTCCTGATTTGGAAAGTTTTAAAATGGCCTGAAGTATAAGGGCACAAACGGCAACGCTAATACCTGCAAAGGCGTGGTCAATAATTTGGTTACCTGCAAAAAAACTTAAAACCGATGCCAGAAGAGAGATTATTATAATAGAAGGGGTAATTACGCCAAGGGTTGCAAAAATGCCACCTAAAATGCCTTTCCTTTTGTAGCCGATAAAGGTTGCGGTATTAACGGCTATAATACCCGGAGTACATTGACCCACAGCAAAGTAATTCATAATTTCTTCCATAGTAACGAACTTGCGATTTGTTACAAGCTCACGTTCCAGCATAGGAAGCATAGCGTAGCCACCACCAAAGGTCATTGCACCAATTTTAAAAAACAGACCGTATAGGGTTAACAGTTCTTTCAATTATTTCTCTCCATTCTTAATTTTATCAATACTGATAATTGTTAATATATCATTTTTTACAGAAAATTTAATTTCAAACTGAGCAAAATTCATTATATAAATTCTGTCAGGGTCATTTTGGTAAGCAGGTCTTGGGTCTTGCTGCAAAACGCCTTCTAGCGCGCGGCGCTTTTCCTCCTTTAAGATGCTGTGACAGTTTTCAGCAAAAACGACCGAAAGAGTTTTTTTAGGTGTTTCGTCTGTAAATCCGCCAAAAGCGTTTGGATGAGCATCTGCATAAGGAATGTAGGGTTTAATATCGAAAATAGGAGTGCCGTCTAAAAGGTCGGCCCCTGCAATATGCAAAACAACACCATCTTCTTTAGTCTTTTCAATTTTTTCAAGTTTTACACAGGAAAGACCAATGGGATTTGGCCTGAAAGGGGAGCGAGTTGCAAAAACTCCCATATATTTGTTGCCGCCAAGCCTTGGGGGTCTTACCTTGGGAGACCAGTTTTCTCTTATTGCCTGAGAAAATTTCCAAATAAGCCAGATATGAGAAAAACCTTCAAGACCATTAAAGGCGTTAAAGTCGTTAAATTCGTCCTCAAAGACAATTTGCGCTTTCAGTTCATTTACAAGTCCGCTTTGTCTCGGAATGCCAAATTTTTCGGAGAAATCACTCTTTATATGACCAATTTCTTTCATATTAAAAGTATTATACATAACCATAAATCCTCCTAATATAATTATAGAATTAAATTGCCGAAATGTCAATATTAGGTTTAGGTGACAATATTAAGAAATTACCACAATATATTGACACAAACCGACAGAATTGGTATAATTAGAGTGTATTTAATGAAAAGGAATTACATATATGAGCATATTAAAAAAAGTTTTATCTATAGTGCTTTGTGTGTGTCTGCTGGTGGTTTCCAGCGGGCTTAATATGGTTGCCTTTGCTGCAGATACAATGTACACAGGAATAGTTAACGTGGACGATAGTCTTAACGTCAGGTCGTCTCCCTCTACAAAAGGCAGTGTGCTTGGAAGCCTTAAGCCTGACGCAACGGTAACTATTTACGGAAATAAGGTTAAAGATGAGGGCGGAAAATCAACCTATTGGTATAAAATAAATTACAATGGTAAAACAGGTTACGTGAGTGCCGACTATATTATTAATGTTAAGGCTATACCTGAATATAATCACGATGCCACGTTTGAAGAAAATCTGACGGCACAAGGCTTTCCTGAAAGCTATAAGGTACTTCTGAGAAAGCTCCACGCCGCACATCCTGAGTGGGTGTTTTTAAGCGATAAACTTAACGTTTCCTGGTCAGACGCCTTAAAGGCAGAAAGCAAGGTAGGAACAAGCCTTGTTCATAGCAGTCTGGATGATTCTTACAAATATATGGGCAAAAACGCTTACAACTGGAGCCAAAAGGCATACGTGCCAAAGGATGGTTCCTCTTGGGTAGCCGCAGAACCGTCGGTTGTAGCCTACTATCTGGAGCCCAGAAACTTTCTTAACGAAGAATATATATATCTTTTCTTGAATCAGTCATACGATGAAAGATTCCAAACAAAAGAGGGCTTAAATAAAATCCTCAAAGGCACCTTTATGGAAGGTTCTTTCCCTGAAAGCACGTACAAAACCTATGCAGACGCGTTAATGGATGCATCTAAGAAGGCTGGAATCAGTCCCTATGTTCTGGCGGCAACCATAATTCAGGAACAAGGTGTTGACGGCTCAGGCAAAAGTATTTCCGGTACACAAAAAGGCTATACAGGTATTTACAATTACGTAAACTACGGTTCTTATGCCGCCGATGGTATGGATGCTGTAACAAGAGGACTTTGGGTAGCATCTAAAACAGGTTCATACGGCAGACCTTGGAACACACACGCAAAAGCTATTTTAGGCGGAGCAGAGTTTTACGGAAGCGATTATATTAAGGCAGGTCAAGACACCCTTTATTACAAAAAGTTTGACGTAATAACTTCTACCCTTTACGACCATCAGTATATGACAAATATAAGTGCCGCCGCATCAGAGGCAACAAAACTTAAAAAGGCATATGCAGGGGCAGAGTCTTCTGGAGCAAAACTAACCTTTAGCATTCCGATTTATAAAAATATGCCTGAAAAAAACTCCACCTCATTGCCTACAAAAAAAGGCGCTAATAACTATTATTTGTCTGCGCTTTCGGTAAAAGGCTATAGTCTTACCCCTACCTTTGATATGTATACAAATAGTTATGAGCTGGTTGTAGATTCTTCGGTAGATTCTGTAGTAATTAATGCCACACCCGTGACAGACGCAAAGGTAACAGGAACAGGCACAAAAACCTTAAAAGACGGAGTTAATACCATTAAGGTAACTGTTACCGCTGCTTCAGGAAAAACGGCAGATTATATATTAACGGTTACACGTAAAGATGGCGGTAATACTCCAAATCAAAACGCTCCTTCCATAGATTCAAGTTATAACGTAGGGGACAACCTTACAGGTATTACTCCTTCAACAAACGTTTCATCTTTTATGAATAATATAAAAATCAACAATGGTACCGCAAAACTTGTAACTTCAAGCGGCAGCGCAAAAACGTCAGGTACCGTTGCAACAGGAGACGTTTTGGTTGTTTCTTCTTCAAGTGGAGAAGCCTTTAGAAAAACAGTGCTGATTTACGGCGACACCAACGGTGACGGAATGGTAAGTATCGTAGACCTTGCCAACGTGCAAAAACATCTCTTAAAGGTTAAGTCTCCTTCCGGTATTTATTCAAAAGCCTTTGATACCAATAAAGACGGAAAAATCACTATAATTGACCTTGCCAACGTGCAAAAGCATCTGTTAAAGGTTAATTCTATAAAACAGTAAAAGGGGTTTAAATAATGAAAAAAGCAGTAAAAATTTTAACAGTTTTTCTAAGCTTGGTTTTTGTTTTCACAACAATGTTTGCCTTGAGCGTTTCTGCCGCAGGTTCAACCTCAGTAGCCTTTAGCAGTAATAGTCTTAACGTAGGAGACAAGCTTACCGTAACTATCAGATTTTCAGCATCTGAAACTATGTATGCAGTAAGCGGAACCTTAAATTACGATAGTTCTGTTCTTAAATATGAATCGGGTGAAGATGCTAACTCAGGCGGTGCAGATACTGTGCTTATAGCAGGTTCTGCCAACGGACAAACAAAGTCTGTAAAATTAACCTTTACCGCTAAAAAAGCAGGAACTTCCAATATTGCCCTTTTAAACCCTGTTTACGTTGGAGATATAGAAAACAAAATGTCAGGCTGTAGTGCGAACGTAACAGTAAAAGATAAAAACGCCGTACAGTCTTCCAACGCTAACCTTAAATCTCTTTGGATTTCTGCAGGAACTCTCAGCCCTGCATTTTCTCCAAGCACAACCTCTTATACCATTAAAATTCCTAACGATAAAACCGTTTTAACCGTTAGTGCTACTCCTGCAGATTCTACTGCTACCGTTAGTGTACAGGGAAGCAAGGAAATGAAGGTGGGCAAAAATAAGCGTGTGGTAAGGGTTACCGCAGCTAACGGTACAGTTAAGGAATATACTCTTAATATTTCACGTCTTGATGCTTCAGGAAACGAGGTAACTACAGAGGAAGATAAGCCAACTACACCTGAGGAACTTAAGGTTGTTGTAGATGGCAACCCAATGATAATTGCCGATAATTTCCCAACTGAAAATCTTCCTACAGGCTTTACTGTAGCTGCATATAAATACAAAGAAAAAGAAGTTTCTTCTATAAGCGACGGAAAGCAAACTCTACTTTATTTAACCGACGAAGCAGGAGAAAAGGGCGCTTTCTATGAGGTAACCGAGGACGGTAGTTTCGTAAAATTTATTTATATTCAAAATGCAGTTAACACCTATGTTATTTTAACTCCTGAAAGCGAAGAAATTCCTCTTGGCTATACCGCCTTTGAAACTACTATCGGCTCTGCCACAGTTACTGCTTACAGAAACGAAGAAGAAAGCGTAACAGACTTTGTTTTAATCTATGCAAAAGGTGTAGACGGAAATATCGGTTGGTATAGATACGATACAGTTGAAAAGAGCCTGCAAAGAGCAGTAGGCTTTACCTTGGAAACCGAGCCAAAGGAAGAGGAGCCTACAACACTTCTTGGAAAAGTTGAAAACTTCTCAGACAACGAAAAAATTGCCGCAATTACAATAGTTACTGTAATACTTCTGTTAATTGCAGCATTAATAGTTTTAATAGTAAAAATCGCAACCTTTGGTAAGGCTGCAAAAGAGGAAACAGAGGAAGATTTGGAAGAAGATTTCGATACCTTTGAAACAGTAAATATTACAAACCGCGACCAAGACTAATAAATAAAAATCCCTGCAGAAAATATTTTCTGCAGGGATTTTTTTAACGGGATTATATTTGTCCGCATAAAATAAGTTAGATTTTAAATTAAAATTTGATTAAAAACACATCTGCTCGGTCAAAATACAAATAGAGGTGTGAAAAAAATGACAATTAAACGCGGAGAAATATATTACGCAGATTTAAGTCCGGTTATCGGCTCAGAGCAAGGCGGGGTACGCCCCGTTTTAATAATTCAAAACGACGTAGGAAATAAATACAGTCCTACTGTAATTGCGGCGGCAATTACAAGCCAGAGAGATAAAACAAAATTGCCTACACATATTCAGGTTGAGGCAGAAGGTTGCGGCCTTGCAAAAGATTCAATAGTCCTGTTAGAGCAGGTCAGAACTATTGATAAACAAAGACTCAAAGAAAAAATGGGATGTCTTGATATAGATTCAATGGACAAAGTAAACCGCGCGCTTTCTGTGAGCTTCGGTTTGGGAATAAATACACCATCGGCTACATAGCCAAAATAGAAAAAGGCACCGAAAGGTGCCTTTTTAATTTAACACAACAAATCCGATATTAAGATAAGTGGCAAAAAGAATCCATAAAAGGTAAGGTATTAAAAGCCAATAGGCAAGACGGTTTATTTTACGGAAACTATACATAACAAGTATTACTAAAAAGTCTAAAATAAGAAGAATAACAAGTCCGCCTGCTATTGATTCGAAACGGAAGAAGACGATACTCCATAAAAAGTTCACAAGAAGCTGAGCGGCGTAGAGCCTTAAAGCCTTCTTTTTCTCAAAATCGGTGCCTTTGACCGAATCGTAAACAAGATAAGCGGCAGTACCCATAAGAATATATAAAATAGGCCAAACTACACCGAAAAGCCAGTTAGGAGGAGATAAAGGCGGCTTTGTAAGAGTGTCAAGAAATTCCGATTGCTTTCCTGAAAAAACCCCCGATAAAAGACTTGATAAAAAACCTACGCCTTCAGCTATTCCAATACTTATTAACAGCTTTTTCCAGTTTATTTTCATAAAGATTACCCCCAAGTAAAGTATATGTCGTTGCACCTTAAAAAATGTAATTAAATATTGATAAATATATAAATCTATTGTAAAATATATATAATTATAATAGTAAGGAAAAAGCAAATGACGTCTAATGAATTTATTGCCCTTAGAAAAGGGGTTATAGAAAAAGAATTTTCTTCAATGAACGATATGCAGTTTAAAGCAGTAACCAAAACACAAGGCCCTCTCCTTGTTCTTGCAGGCGCAGGAAGCGGAAAGACCACGGTTTTGGTTAATAGGATTGCATATTTAATCAAATATGGCGATGCCTATAACACAGGCTTCGTGCCTGAGCCTGACGGTGCCGATATAGATGCGGCAATAGCATTTTTAAAGGAAAATAAACCAATGCCTATGACCTGGTCGTTTTCCTATAAAGCGGCAAAGCCTTGGGAAATTTTGGCTATTACCTTTACCAACAAAGCGGCAAACGAACTTAAAGAGCGTATTGCGGCAAAACTGGGAGACGAAACCTCAGGTGTGTGGGCAGGCACCTTCCATTCGGTCTGCGGAAAAATCCTTCGTAGATTTGGCGACAGAATAGGTTATTCCAGTAATTTTACTATTTATGATACAGACGACCAAAAAAGACTTGTTAAGGACATAATGAAGCAAAAAGGGTTTGACGAAAAGGTTCTTAACGTAAAAACAGTAATAAATGCAATTTCCTCTGCAAAAGATAAGCTTATAACACCAACACAGTATGCCGAAACAGTTGGAAACGATTTGCGCCTTAAAATGATTGCCGCAATTTACAGTGCATACGAGGAAAGACTTCTAACCTCAGACGCAATGGATTTTGACGGTATGATTTCTAATACAGTAAAACTTTTTGCAGAAAACAGTGACGTTCTTGATTACTATAAGGAAAAATTCCGCTACATAATGGTAGACGAGTATCAGGACACCAACCACGCACAATACGTTTTCATAAAGCAATTGGCATCGAAGCATAAAAATATTTGTGTTGTAGGTGATGATGACCAGAGTATTTATCGCTTTAGAGGAGCAACCATTGAAAACATTCTCAACTTTGAAGAAAATTATGAAAACGCAACCGTTATAAAGCTAGAGCAAAACTATCGTTCAACAGGTAATATTCTTTCTGCCGCCAATGCAGTTATTGCAAATAATAACGGCAGAAAGGGCAAAAACCTTTGGACAGACAGGGGAGACGGAGACAGAATAACCGTGTACACTGCCGCTAATGAAAACGACGAGGCAAGATACGTAACCGATACAATCCTTGAAAATGTAAAAAAGGGTGCAAAATTTTCTGACCATGCCGTGCTTTACAGAATGAACGCTCAGTCAAACTCTCTTGAAAACGTCTTTGCAAGAAGCGGTATTTCATATAAGATTATTGGAGGCAACAGATTCTTTGACCGCAAAGAAATAAGAGATGTTTTGGCTTATCTCAGACTTATTGATAACAATTGCGACGATATAAGACTTAAAAGAATAATTAACGAGCCTAAAAGGGGAATAGGAGACACTACAGTTTCCAATGCTTCGGAAATAGCAGGGGCTTTGGGAGTTTCTCTTTACGAGGTCTTTCACAATGCCTCAGAGTACCCAATTCTTTCAAGAGCAGCATCAAAACTGGGCAGTTTTTGTCAAATGATAGATGACCTTACAGTCGCAGCAGATGATATGCCGATTCATGAACTTTTTGAAACGATGCTTCAAAAAACAGGATACCTTGCTGCTTTGGAGGCAGAAGGAATTGAAGGCAAAGATAGAGCGGAAAACGTAAAGGAATTACTTTCAGGCATTATTCAGTATGAAAACGAAAATGAAAACCCATCACTTTCAGGTTATTTAGAAGAAATTGCTCTTGTCAGTGATATTGATAATTACAGCGCCGATGCAGATTCGGTTGTTCTGATGACCATACATTCGGCAAAGGGTCTTGAATTTAATAACGTTTTCCTTGTTGGTATGGAGGAGGGTATATTCCCCGGTAATCAGACCATATACGGAGGCGTAGATGAAATGGAAGAAGAACGCCGACTAGCTTACGTTGCCATAACAAGAGCTAAGAAAAAACTAACCATAACCAATGCCGATATGCGTATGCTTTATGGTATGACTTCAAGAAATCTATCTTCAAGATTTGTGAGAGAAATACCGGAAGTTCTTTGTAATATGGAAGGTAAAACCTATAAAACAATTACCTCAGGCGCTATTAATTATGAGAAAAAGCAAAGTGATTATGATTACTCAAAAATCTTCCAGGCTCCTAAAACCGAGATTAAAGTTGAAGCAGGAAAATACAAAATCGGCATGAGAATTCAGCATAAAACCTTTGGGGAGGGAATGATAATAAAGGTTTCCCCCATGGGCAACGATGCAATGCTTGAAATTGCCTTTGATACAGTAGGCACCAAACGAATTATGGCAGGCTATGCAAAACTAAACATTATTGACTAAGAGGTGAATAGACAGTGCTACCCCTTTCCATTCCTACAAATGCAGTAGTAAAAAACACCGCAAAAACCATTATGAAAAGAAGTCCTGTAGCAACCGCTATAATATCTCTTATCATTCTTGCAGTTTTTTTCTTAACTCAGCTTTTGTTTACAGGAATGTTGTCTTGGATTTTTAACGAAAGTATTATGTTGCAGATAACTTTTTGTGTTGTGTTTTTTGTGGGTCTTTTTTGGCCTGTTTTTATGGGAGCAATACGCTTTTTTTGGGTGTTTACAGAACATAAAACCAGCAAAATAGAAGCAATATTTTATTATTTTTCTAATTTTAGAGTATATTTAAGAGCGGTCAAAACAGTAGTGTTATTGGGTGTAAAAATTTTTCTTATATCTTTTTTAGCTTTAATTCCGTATTTCATTTCTCACTTGCTGCAAGGCACGTGGATTTATAACACCTTTGATTTTAATGTTCCCTTGTGGTCGGCAAACCTTAAACTTATAACCGACTTTTTAAAATTTGCAGGAATAGCGTTGTCTGCACTTTTGTCCCTTAAATATTATCTTTACCCTGTAGTTGTCGTTATGGACGAAAGACTTTATTTAATGGAAGCAATGCACATTTCGGAAATGATTTCAAAACAGTCTGTTTCGGCCTTTGCGAGTTTAGTTGTTTCCTTTTTGGGATGGCTTTTCTTTTCCCTTTTAGGATTGCCTTTAGTTTATACGTTGCCTTATTTTTTAATAAGCTATGTTGTCCACTGCAGATTTGCAATAGTTAATTACAATCTAAATTTACAACGAGTGTCAGGGTGAAAGAATGAGTAAGAAACGACTCTTTACCACAATTTACGTCTCTGCTATAGTAGTTTCTTTGTTAAATTTAATAGGCTTTGTCAAAGACAGTTTTTTCTACAATCTTAAAGCTTTACCTCAAGGGGAATTTATATACGCTTCAATGTCTCCCGACGGTAATAAAACAGTTAGAATTTTCAAAATAGAAAACTCTATGGGTAAGGCGATAAGAGGAGAACTTGTAATTTTAAATGAGGACGGCACCGAAGATATAAGAAATATTTATTGGTGTGTAGGTGAGGAAAGTGCTATGACAGGATGGCAAAGTGAAGATGTTGTTAAAATTAATAATATCGATATAGATACAACAGATTCGGATTACGCTTTTGATTCAAGAAAAGAACGCTGAGGTCAGTATGGAAAAAAATCAGATTATAAAACTTGAAATTACAGATATATCTTCTTCCGGTTCAGGAGTAGGAAGATATGATAATATGTGTGTCTTCGTGCCTCAGTCTGCAGTAGGAGATGTTTTGGAGGTTCGTGTATTAAAGGTTAAAAGCAGTTATGCCTTTGGCAAGATTGAAAGTATTATAGAGCCTTCCAAAACACGTGTAGAGATTGATTGCTCAAGCTTTTCAAAATGTGGCGGTTGTGTTTATCGTCATATTTCTTATGAAAGCGAGGCAAAAATCAAAGAAAACACCGTTAAAGAGATTATAAAAAGAATCGGCGGAATAGAAAAAGAGCCGGAAAGCATCGTAACCGACCTTCCCACAAGATATAGAAATAAAGCGCAATACCCTGTAAACCAAAACTATCAGGTTGGCTTTTTTGCCCCTCATTCTCATAGAATAGTGCCTTGTAACGATTGCCTGTTGCAACCTTATGAGTTTTATGAAATCTCTGCTCTTTTTGAAAACTGGTGCAAGAAAACAAATCAAAGCATTTATAACGAGGAAACAGGAAAAGGACTTATAAGACACCTTTATTTAAGAAAGGCAGTAGTTACAAATCAGATAATGGTTTGTGTAGTTATAAATGGGGAAGCTTTACCTCAAAGTGACCTTCTTATAAATGAACTTAAAAACCTTTTGGGAGAAAACCTTAAAACCGTAGTTTTAAATATTAATACTAAAAAAACCAACGTTATTCTAGATACAAAACTTAAAAATCTTTATGGAGACGGCTATATTTATGATGAGCTTGGAGGAATAACGGTTAGACTTAATCCTTTGTCCTTTTATCAGGTAAATCACACTATGGCGGAAAAGCTTTATAAAAAAGTAGAGGAGTATGCAAAGCCTCAAAACCAAACTGTCTTGGACCTTTACTGCGGTGCAGGAACGATAGGTCTTTCTCTACATAAAAAAGCCAAAGAAATAATCGGAGTTGAGATTATTCCTGAGGCTATAAAAGATGCAGAATATAATGCGAAAATTAATAATATAAACAATGCTCGGTTTATTTGTAAGGACGCCGCCAAGGCAGCAAAGACCTTGAAAGAAGAGGGAATAAAGCCAGACGTTGTTATTGTAGACCCACCAAGAAAAGGGTGTTCAGAAGAGCTCTTGGAGATTATTTCCAAAGACTTCGCACCTAAACGACTTGTCTATGTTTCCTGTGACCCTGCAACACTTGCAAGAGATATAAAAATTCTGGGTTCTAAGGGTTATACTCTTTCAGAATATACACCTTTTGACCTTTTCCCATCTACTGCACACGTAGAAACAATTTGTTTGCTTAAAAAAGCAGATGTAAAAGAAGGAATATAATTTTGAGCAAAAATAAAAACGGAGCAAATGCTCCGTTTTTTATATATCTATTTCATATTTATGGTCAATAAGCAGATAATTTACCTTGTGCTTTTTTGCAAGTCTCAGAACCTTTGCGTTATCATCTAAAACACTTTCTAAATTGCAGTCGTCTGCAACTCTGCTCTCGATAATATTTGCATATTTTTTTATATCAGAAAAATGATTTTTAATATAATTTTTGCTCATCACAAGACAATAGTATTTTATATCATAAAGATACTCTTTTTCAAAATCTTTGGCCCAGTCAAAAGGAATGTAGCATCCTTCAACAATAAGATTTTGTTTATTTTCTATAGCAGTTTTAATTATTTCACGCACTATCGGCCATAAATATACGGTTAAATCATCGTCGTCCATAGGGGTAAGTTCCGTATTGCCGCTACGAATGAGACCCATTTTTAAATGGTCTATGGAGAGGTAAGGGCATTTGTGTTTTTCTAGTAATTTTTGGGCAAGAGCGGTCTTGCCTGTATGGGAAGCGCCTGTTATTAAGATAATCATTTTAAAGTTCCTTTAGTTTTTTTATATTTTACCATAAGATAAACTTGTTTTCAACTTGTCAGACTATTCTATTTCGCAGCCGCTGTAATAATGCTTTAATATCTGGTCATAGGTGCTTCCTTGCATTGCCATATAGTGAGCGCCGTACTGACTCATTCCTATTCCATGGCCATAGCCTACAACGCTAAAAGTGAACTTGTTGTCAGAAAAAGAAATTTCAAAATTGGCGGAACGAAGATCCAGAGCAGCTCGTATGCTGCTACCTTCAACGTCTTTTCCGCAAACCTTTACAGTTTTAACCGTGCCGCTTTCGGTTCGGGTAATTTCACTAAAATAATTTGCCGCATCCCCACTAAACTCTGCTAGGGAAGAAAGCTTGGTTTTAATCTCATCCACACTAAACTGAGCAGTACTTAAATAGTTGGGAGAAAGCTTGTCACCTATACTTTCCACCGAAACTAAATAATCGTAATTTCCGCCCCATAGATTAAGGGCGCTTTCAGTTTTTCCTGATGAAATAGCATGATATACCGCGAGAATGAGTTTGCCGTTATAGGTTATTTTTTTACCCTTTACACTCTTTATGGCATTTTTAATTTTTTCTTCATAAAGGTTGGAATCTTGTCCCCATTTTTCTCTTGCTTTTTCAACCGATATAAAAGCCTGGTCAGTGTGGAAATTGTCGGTTATGTCATATTCTTCCAAACTGTTTTGTTCAGACTTGTATAAGGCGTAAGTGTATGCTGCAACGGCTTGAGCCTTTAAAGCCTCGTCAGAATAAAGAGCAGGCATTTCTGCCGCTACCACGCCAAAAATATAATCGTCGACTAAAAATTCTTTTACGGTTTTTTCTTGGCTTACATATACTTTTATCGTTTCGTCGTCATTTGAGGGATTTTCTATGCTTGTGCTGTTAGCAGGAAGAGAAGAAATGCTTTCTTCCTTTTTAGGTTCACTCTTAGCCGCAAGGGGAAGGGTTAGCATTACAATTGCCAGTATAAAAATCGTTACAAGATAAATGTTCTTCATAAATTATCAAATCCTTTGTTATTGACTTTTATTTCTTTTGTAGTTAGAATATATTTATATATATGAAACAAAAAGTCTTTTAATAACCGGAGGGGTAAAATGGGCCGCTGTAAAAATTATCTTATGCTGTCAGTTGCAACTATAGCAGCTATTGTTATGCGATTAATTATGGCATTTTTTATAACTGACCAAAAAAGTGGCTTTGTAAACAGTGAAAATATAGCCTACGCTCTTTTTATTGTCTTGATTATTTTAGCCGCCGCCGTAGCAGTCTTTTTACAAGTCTTTTTCGGCAAGAAGGAAAATTTCAGAAATCCGGTCTTTGCGGGAGCTCCTCGTATTGTTATATCAATTTTACTGTCTTTTGCAGTGATTCTTGATATAGGTGTTAATAAAACCGGCGTTTTAGTTCCTGTATGGATGGCAAGACTTTATGTTGCCGTAGCGGTTGTTTTTATAGCATATTTAATCTTTTCTGCCTTTAAAAAGGAAACCGAACCACTTTTATCGGTAATTCCTGTCGTGTTTTGGCTTTTAAGACTTGTGATGACCTTTATGGAGTTTTCAAGCATTTCCAACACAGTAGATAACATTATTGAACTTGTAACCCTTGGGGTAATTTTGATTTTCTTTTTAACCTACTCAAAGGCTATTTGCCTTGATGCAGACCAAAAGCTTTTAAGAAACTTAAATGCCCTGTCTTTTCTGTCCTGTTATATGGCGTTTATAACGGCAGTGCCAAAAGCGGTTATTGTCTTTAGCGGTCACGCAGGAATTCTTCATCAAAACAACAGAAGTTTTCTGCTTACGCTTTTAACAGGCGTTTATATACTATTTTTTATCTTCCAAAACAATAAAAAAGCATAACAAAAAGCCCACTTCAAAAGAAGTGGGCTTTTAATTATAAATTGGGAATATATTTTTTAAAAGTTGGTAACATGCCGATTTTGTCAGGCACGTGAGGTGGCATTTGAAGAATGTCATGACCTGGAAAATGGTTGCCCTCAATAATAAGAGGTCCGTCCTTGGTAACTGCCACGTCCCAACCAACGTAACCCATTTGAGGAACAATGGTTGCAGCTTTTAAAACAAGGTCTAAAGATTCTTTCCAGAAGGGAAGAGCATAGCCCTTTATCATACAGGCGGTTTCAGGATGAGTTTCATAATATATGCTGTCCTTGTCAAAAGCAGCATATTGAATAACTCCTGTTTCTATGTTGATAGGAGCCGCCATACCCCCTGAATTAATGTTATCCACAAAGCGACCGCCATTACCTATTCTTATAAAAGCATAAACAAGATTAGGTTTGCCTTCAGATAAAACCGTTACAATACGGTAGGTGTTAACAGAGTGAGGGTAAATTTCGCTTAACGCCTCATGCTGAACAACGCATTCTTCTGCAAGACCGGAGTTGTTTTTACGAAGGAAATCATATAAATCCTTAGTGCTTTCAAAATCATCTTTTGAAAGTTTCATAACGCCCTGACCGCAGGTCGCATCCAAAGGTTTTGAAATGATAACCTTAAGGTCTTTCATAAACTCCTGGAATTCTTCAAAGGAAGCGGTTGCCATATTAATCCATTTTCTGTTTATAAAGTCTTTAAAAACAGTGTTAAACTCGGTTTTGTCTTCAAAAATATGATAATACTCTCTATTATTTAAAAGACTTACAATGGAGTTGTTAATACCACGGGTAACATAGGTGGCTCTCTGAGGGTCGGTCAAATTATAAAACTCTGCAAGTTTATAATCTTTGTAACCTGCACCGTATTTAAGGCCGCATTTTACCATATCAAAAAATAGCCAAATACTTGATTTGCCGGTTTTTTTGTGAATGTAGTTAACAGTGGCAAACATATTTTTAAAGTCCATTTTGAAAATGCGTTTAATTATATAAACAAGTCTTTTCAAATTTTATCATTCCTCAATTATGTCGGCAGCGTTTGTCATATAGCCAACATTATAGCTTTCTAAATTTCCTTCATCGCAAAGTTGAGCAAGACTAACGTCAATAGGAATCTGAGCAATAAGGTCAAGACCTAGCTCGTCTGCAACAGTTTCGGTTTTTCCTTCACCGAAAATTCTGAATTCTGCACCGCAGTCAGGACAACAAACGTAGCTCATATTTTCCACAATACCTAAAATCTTAATATTCATGGTCTGAGCCATATTATACGCTTTTTTAACAATCATAGAAACAAGCTCTTGAGGAGAGGTTACAATAACGATTCCCTCAATAGGCAGTGATTGGAAAACAGTAAGAGCAACGTCGCCTGTTCCGGGAGGCATATCAACAAAAAGATAATCAAGTTCACCCCAAACAACGTCTGACCAGAACTGTGTTACGGCACTGGAAATAATAGAGCCTCTCCATAAAACAGGAGCATCTTCTCTTTCAAGAAGCAAGTTAATTGACATTATATCAATACCGCTCTTTGTTTTTTGAGGTAAAACGCCTCTTTCGTCTGCTTCGGCCTTTGCGTTAACACCGAAAATTTTAGGAATAGAAGGACCGGTAATATCGGCATCTAAAATTCCAACCTTGTAACCTTTGCGTTTCATTTCAATGGCAAGCATTGAGGTAACAAGTGATTTACCAACACCGCCCTTACCACTTACAACACCAATAACGTGTTTTACCTTGCTAAACTCGTTGGCAGGTGCAAGCAGGCTCTCGTTAGAAGAAGCCTTAGAACAGGAGGAACAGTCGCCATTGCAGCCTGTTTCGTTACACATTTTTTCTTCTTGCATTTTGTCATCTCCATAAATAGCTATAAAATATAAAACTATTATAACCCTTATGACAAAATATTTCAATCATTATTAAAGTATGTGTCGATTTTTTTGTTTGCACAGGCTGGAGAGTAGTTGAAAGAGTCTATATGTTCACCGGAATAAAAATATTTTTTAACAGGTGTATAATCTGAATCAAAACTGTCAATAATAATTAATTTTACCTTCATTTTTTCAGGAATAACGCTTTTGATATAAACTGATGCCGACTGTCCTATTCTTACGTCAGGCTTATATTCTGCAAGTCCTGCCAGATTGGGAGCAAGTTCCACAAAAATTCCATAGGTTTCAATGCTTCTGACAATTCCGGAAACTGTTTCCCCCTGAAGAAAATATTGAGCGTTTTCTTCCCAGGTGCCAAGAAGCTCTTTGTGAGAAAGGGTAATCTTTCCGTCTGCACCAATGCTTTTAATAATTACCTTTATATTTTCTCCCACAAAAAATCTGTCCCTTGGGTGAGAAATCCTTGAAACTGAAATGGAATCAATAGGAAGAAGAGCAATAATGCCACAGCCAATATCACAAAAAGCTCCAAAGCTTTCAAGATGGGTAACTTTAGCGTTTAAAACATCTCCAACACGGCAGTTGGTTTTTAGTTCATATAAAGCCTGTTCCTGAGGTTTTCTTCTTGAAAGAATGGCATATCTTTTGCCTATATGGTCGCATTTAATTTCTTCAACGGTAAAACAAACCGATTTTCCAACACGTGAAATTAAGGCAATGTCTTTTGTAGTGCCCTCTTCTATGCCTATAGCTCCTTGGTTTCGAGGAATAATACCTCGCATAGAGCCAAGATTAACCAATAAATTATGTTCGTTGTCGCACATATATGCAACAGATTCAAGAATAGTACCTTTGGCACAAGCGTCGGTAAGAGTAGCGGCGGAAAAATTTTTAAGGTTGTTATCACAGGAAAGCCAACCCTCAGGATAAAATCCTTTCATTGTTATCATGCCTTTCGTTTTAATTTTTTCCCTTTTTTCAAATATATGCGGCAGAAATTAACTTAATAACACTAAAATTTGACATACCCTGTATTTTTAGATATAATAATTTCATTATGAAAATCGGTAATTTAGAAACAAAAGGATATGTAGCCCTGGCTCCAATGGCAGGAGTAGCCGACAGAGCCATGAGGGAAATATGCGATAGCTTTGGTGCTGCTTATAGCGTGGGGGAACTGACTAGTGCAAAGGCAATTACCCTTAAAGACAAAAAGTCCGAAAGCTTTTTAACCAAGGGAAACGTTAAGGTGTTTGGTTCTCAGCTTTTTGGCACAGAGCCTGAAATTATGGCAGAGGCGGCAGAGGTTGCATTAAAATATAATCCTGATTTCATTGATATAAATATGGGTTGTCCCGCACCAAAGGTGGCAGGAAGCGGTGGCGGTAGCGCCCTTATGAAAAATCCGAAACTTGCAGGGGAAATTGTAAAACAGGTAGTAAAAGTGTCAAAGGTTCCGGTAACTGTTAAAATGAGGGCGGGTTGGGATAACAACTCGCTAAACGCCGTAGAGGTTGCAAAAATATGCGAGGATGCAGGTGCCGCAGCTATAACAGTTCACGGAAAAACAAGAGTACAAATGTACTCTCCGCCTTGTAACCTTAATATAATAAAGGACGTTAAAAATGCCGTTAAGATTCCTGTAATAGGCAACGGAGATATAACAGACGGTATAACTGCAAAAGAAATGTACGACTATACAGGGTGCGACTTTATAATGGTTGGAAGAGCTGCCAACGGAACTCCTTGGGTGTTTGACCAGATAAATCAGTATCTTGAAAAGGGAGTTATCGTTCCGACTCCGCCCCTTGAAGAACGCCTTAAAATATTAATGAAACAAATAAGGTTAATGGAAAACTACAAATCAGATATTACCGTGATTTTAGAGTCGAGAAAACACGCCGCTTGGTATATGAAGGGTGTAAGAAATGCCGCAAAGCTTAGAAAAATGTGCGGAGAAATCAATAAATTAAGCGACATTGAAATAATATGCGAAAAAGCCCTTGCCGAAGGGGAAGATTTGTGATAAAATATCATAGTTAAATAATGTTTGGGAGTATGAATTATGTCAGGACATTCAAAATGGAACAATATTAAAAGAAAAAAGGAAAAAACCGATGCTGCAAAGGCTAAAATTTTTACAAAAATCGGCAGAGAAATTTCTGTAATTGTTAAAACAGGCGGTGCAAACCCTGCTGAAAACAGTAAGCTTAAGGATGCTATCGCTAAGGCTAAGGCAGCTAACGTGCCAAATGATAATATCGAAAGAATCATTAAGAAAGCCGCAGGAGATACCACTGCAAACAACTATGAAGAACTAATATATGAAGGCTACGGCCCTTGCGGAATTGCAGTTGTTGTTGAAACTCTTACAGACAATCGCAACCGTACCGCAGGAGATATGCGCCATTACTTTGATAAGTGCGGCGGCAATTTAGGACAGACAGGCTCGGTTATGTTTATGTTTGAGCGCAAAGGTCAAATCGTAATTGAGGCGGAGGGAAAAGACGAAGAAACCGTTATGGAAGACGCACTGGAAGCAGGTGCAGACGATTTCAACTTTGACGGAGACGTTTTTGAGATTTCTACAGAGCCTAACGATTTAGGCGCAGTAAGAGACGCTTTAGAAGCAAAAGGCTATGAGTTTGAATCTGCCGAGGTTGCATACATACCAACAACCATGAGCAGTATTGATGATGCAGATATGCAAAAGCAAATGGAAAAGCTTATTGATATGCTTGAAGAAAACGACGACGTACAGGCAATCTGGCACAACTGGGAAATGCCTGATGAAGACTAATAAGAAATGCATAAAGCCGATGGAAAATCCATCGGCTTTATTTTTTTGTTCTAATAACCATAGCCTGTACATAACCTTAATTAAGGAGTTGAAAAAAGCAAGTGGTTTTAAACACAAATTTCGATAGTGCTCTCTACCCATTGCCCGAAAGAATAAAAAACCTACTTAAAGGGTTGCCTTTATATGTAAAAGAGAATGCACAGGAAATCAGACTGAGAGCAGGCAGACCGATACTTATAACTGCGCAAAATAATTTGTTTGTCTCAAAAAATCAAAGTGTATCGGAAAGTCTTCCTCAAAACCCTCTTTATATAGAAGCAGAAGAACTAAAGGAAGTCTTGATGGCCATTGCAAATTATTCTCTTTACACAAGGAACGAGGAACTGAAAGAAGGCTACCTTTCAATGAAGGGCGGCCACAGAGCAGGAATCTGCGGCAACTTTTCAGACGGCTTTTTTAAAAACATATCTTCAATAAATATTCGCATAGCAAAAGAGAAGAAAGAGTGTGCTCTTCCGCTTTATAACAAGACAAAAGGCGGCCTTTTAATTGCAGGAGGAGCAGGAAATGGAAAAACTACCGTTTTAAGAGACCTTGTAAGGCATCTTTCCAATAAAGGTAAAAGAGTCTCTCTTATTGATACAAGGGGGGAAATAGCTTCTTGTGAAAAAGGAATTCCCACCCTTGACGTTGGAGTTAACACCGACGTAATAAACGGAACAGACAAGGCAAAAGGAGCTGAAATAGCCCTAAGAACAATGTTTCCGCAAATAATCTGTTTTGACGAAATAGGCAGCAAAAGAGAATTGGATTTAGTTTCGGAAAGCTTCAGTTCAGGCGTAGAAATTATAACTACCGCCCACGCTTCCTCTATAGAAGAAATAAAAAACCGTAAGGTAACAAGGGAATTGCTTCTTACAGGGGCTATAGAAAACGTAGCAATTTTATCTCTTGCAGACAGCCTTAAAATAGAAACCTTTAGTACAGAAGAGGTCTTAACCTATGTTGGCATTTAAGAGTCTGGGTGCAGCACTGATAATTTTGACCGGAACTTTTTGCGGACTAAAGTTGTCAGGAAAACTAACTGCAAGAGAGAACAAATTAAAAGGTTTTTATCTTTTTATAAGAGAAATTTCAGACCGCATTAAAACAGGTGAGGAACTAACAAGTATTTATGAAAGCAAAAGGGCAGAAGGCCTCATTACAACAGAAGGGTTCAAGGTTGTTCTTTGCGAGGATGCGCTAAATAGCCAAGACAAAAAACTTTTAACAGAGTTTTTTTCCTTTTTAGGAATGGGAGATACAAATTCTCAGATTTCCAGATGTGAAATATATAGCGAACTTTTAATTAAAAGGTTGGAAGAAGCAGAAAAGGAAGCAAAAGAAAAAGCAAAGCTTTATACCTCTTTGGGAATATTTTCAGGCCTTTTTATTGTCATTTTATTAATATAGGGAAGTAAATTTATGAATGTAGATGTAATATTTAAAGTGGCGGCAATAGGAATAATAGTTACGGTTTTGAACCAACTTCTTGTGCGCTCAGGAAGAGAGGAACAGGCAATGCTTACTACTCTTGCAGGACTGGT
>JAZNBQ010000032.1:0-3956 GCA_045587065.1 Acutalibacteraceae bacterium
AGGTATTGCACAGGATGAATTGCGCAAACTGTCAAGCCGTATTAAATTTGGTCATCAAGAGGCTATAAAGAAAAATGTTGTCCTTGGTAACAGCCGTATTTTCGGCTACCGCAAGGACAACAAAAGGTTGGTTATTGACGAAAAAGAAGCAGAGATGGTTCGTGAATTATTTGAGCTTTACGCTACCGACCAATACAGTATGAAACAGATTGAAGAAATCTTTTGGAACAAAGGTTACCGCAACAACAATGGTAAGCGCATTTGCCACAGCACAATGTCTAACACCATTTCAAACCCAAAATACAAGGGTTATTATGTAGGTAATAAGGTAAAAATTGTTGATATGTTTACAAAAAAACAAAAGTTTTTACCACCTGAAGAATGGGTTATGTTTAAGGATGAAACCGGCGAAATTGTTCCTGCTATTGTCAGTGAAGAACTTTGGGAACAAGCTAATACCGTCCTTAGGAGACGTAGTCGTGACGTTAAAAACAGGCAAAATCAATGCAATCATCCAAATCTTTTAACAGGGAAAATGTACTGCACCCATTGTGGAAAGCTATATTACCGCAAAGATAGTAAAGACCGCAAAGGCAATGTATTATCACGTTGGATATGCAGTGGTAAAATTAACAATGGTACAGATTCCTGTCCCTCTTTCACTATTTACGAAGAAGAAATAAAGGAAGTTCTATATGAGGTGTTTAAGGATACCGCCGAGGATGCAAAGCTGATTATTGAAGAATACACAAATATGTATGCTGAAGTTTTAGCAAAAGACAGTTCATCGGGCGAACTGCAAAAATTAAAAGACCGACTTGATTTTCTTGGGAAGAAAAAATCAAAGCTTCTTGAGTATAATATTGCAGGGCAAATCAGCGATAGAGATTTTGTTGAGATGAACAAACAAATTACCGACGAATCTGCAGAAGTTTACTCTGCCATTCAGGAAATCGAATACGAAATCAACTCACGAGCTGAATATAAGCAGAAGATTGAAGAAATACGTAACATTTTGCTTAAAGCCGAAAATGAAGCAAGTCAGAATATGATTGACTCTGCGTTCATAAACAGGTATATTGACAAGATTTATGTAACACCAATCGAAGAAGGTACAGTTGAGATTTCGGTTAAGATTTTCTCGGGAGAGACGGTTGAGAAACATTTGTCAAGCTTGCGAAAACGCCATAAATCTATTAAAAATGCTGAAAAAACCGATGAAAATGAGTCCTCTGATAACGATATTGTAGATATAAGCCGTACGGGACACACTTTTAAGAAAATGATTGAATCCTATGAAAACGGAATCAAATAAGGATTTATTAAAAGCAATATTTTAAATTAAAGGTCGGTATCAATAGATGCCGACTTTTAATTTTTTAAAAAGATACAATTCAGTTAAAAAAGTGTTACAATATCTTCAAATAGTTGACAAGCATGGGTTAAATTTGGTAAAATATTAAGCAATAATGGGTTATTATTAACTAATGTTAAGAGGTATAATATGATTCGCAGTATGACTGGCTTTGGTCGTGAACAAAGCATTGTTGACGGACTAAACGTTACAATTGAATTGAAGTCTGTAAATTCCAGATATTTTGAGTTTAATTGCAGGCTACCGAAAGGGTATTTGTTTTTAGAAGACAAGCTTAAATCTTTTACGCAGGGTTTTGTCTCTCGCGGAAAGGTTGAAATGTACGTCTCCATTGAAAATGAGCTTTTAGATGATATAAGCGTTACGATTAACGATAATTATGCTAATGCGTATATTACAGCGCTGAAAGAACTATCTAAAAAGTATAAAATTAAGAATGATATTTCAGTTTCTTCCTTTATCAATAATTCTGATATGTTTAAATTTTCAAGAAATCAGATTGATGAAGAAAAGGTTACAAAAGACGTTTTGTCTGTTGCTGATAGTGCTGTAAAGAAATTTATTGATATGCGCGAGATAGAAGGCAACAAACTTAGAGAAGACGTTCTCTCAAGGGTTGATTACATTTTAGATAAGGTGTCATTTGTAGAAGAGCAATCTCCTAAAACTGTGGATGCATACAGACTCAAACTTGAAGGTAAAATTAAAGAGCTTTTAGAGTCCTCACAAATTGACGAGACCAGAATTGTTACTGAAACTGCTATTTTTGCAGATAAGGTTGCCGTTGCTGAAGAAACGGTCCGTTTAAGAAGTCATATTAATCAGTTTTGCCAACTAGTAAGTGAAGGTGGCGCCATCGGACGAAAACTCGATTTTATCGTGCAGGAAATTAACCGTGAAACAAACACTATCGGTTCTAAGGCTCAGGATTTAGAAATTGCACAAATTGTTGTTAATATTAAGTCTGAAATTGAAAAAATAAGAGAACAGATACAGAACATAGAGTAGGAGAGTGCATTATGCAACTAGTAAATATAGGTTTCGGTAATATGGTTTCTGCTAACAGAATGGTAGCAATCGTAAGCCCCGAATCTGCTCCAATCAAGAGATTAGTTCAGGATGCCAAAGAACGAGGCACGCTTATTGATGCAACTCACGGACGTCGCACCAGAGCTGTAATTATTACTGACAGTGATTTAATTGTACTTACGTATCTTTATCCTGAAACAGTTGCCAACCGTGTAGAAGACAACTACGATGACGAGGAGGAAGAAGCTAATGAATAATGGTAGATTAATTATTCTTTCTGGTCCTTCGGGTTGCGGCAAAGATACAATATTAAAAAAGGTGTTTCAGCAAGCACCAGAATTATTATTTTCTATATCATCAATTACTCGAGCAATGCGTAGTGATGAGGTCCAGGGTGAAAAATATAACTTTATATCTGTAAATGAATTTGAAGAATTAATTAAGAATGACGGACTACTAGAGTATAATGTTTACCTTGGCAATTATTATGGTACACCAAAGAAGCCTATCGATGATGCAATCAGTTCAGGAAAAGAAATAGTTATTGAGGTAGACGTGAACGGTGCTTCAAACATTAAGAAACTTTATCCTGACGCTATATCTGTTTTTGTTTTACCTCCATCTATGAGCGTGTTAGAAAACCGCTTGAACGGTAGAGGTACAGAATCAAAAGAAATTGTTGAAAAACGTATTTCAGAAGCTAGGGTTGAAATTTCCAGAGCTAACGAGTACGATTATATAATTATAAATGATAATCTTGACGATGCAGTTGCTGATTTTATTACAATAATTAAATCCGACAGATTATCTGTTAATAGAACTAAAAATTTAATTGATGAGGTGCTTAAATAATGTTAAATCCATCTATCGGCAAGCTTATTAACACTTGCGAAAATCGTTATAAATTAGTAAATAAAATTGCTAAATCTGCCAGAAGGGTTTCTGCAGACGCTGAAGCTAAGGGCGAAATCATTACTGAAAAGCCTGTTTCTATTGCAATTGACAAACTTGCAAACGACCTTGATAAATAATCTTTTATAAACGGAGGCAGAAAGGATGAAAGTCGCAAAAATTGTTATTGAACAGACGGCTTATTCCTTTGATAAGCCTTACAGTTACATTGTTCCTAATAGCATGGAAGCAGTTGCTGAGTGCGGTTGTAGAGTAATTGTTCCTTTTGGTAATGGCAATAACACTAGACAGGGAATAATTGTTGAGTTATACGATACTGATAACGTTGGTAGTTTAAAACAAATCAGCAGTGTTCTGGATAGCAAACCTATACTGGACAATGAAATGCTTTTAATGGCAAAGTGGCTTCACGAACAACTTTTTTGCACCTATTTTGATGCAATTAAAGCAACCTTGCCGGCAGGTGTCAGTTTCAAAATAACGGAAGTGTATTTAAAGGGCAATGCCGAATTTGAAGAAAAATTTTCTCAGCTTAACGAGTATTTTTCAATCAATCCTATCACTTCCAAGGAAGCCTTGTTTGAAGAATTTGATTTTCTGGAGGAAAAAACTCTCGTCTATTTGCAAAAAAGCTCGCAAA